>JBOGHR010000585.1:0-2216 GCA_050744905.1 Acidimicrobiales bacterium | reverse complement strand
AAGGCGGGCGGGAGCGCCGCGCCGGCGGGCCGGCGGGCGGGCGGCGCCGTGCGAGGATGGTGCGGATGGGCAGTGGTGCGGTGCGGGGCGTCGGGCGGGCCGTCGCGCTCTTCCTCGTGTGCGCCCTGGCGGTGCCGGTGGCGGTGGGCGGCACCATCCTGGCCACGTTCTTCTTCGCCCCGCTGCCCGCCGCCCTGCCCGACCCCCGGCCCACGGTGGCCAGCCGCATCAGCCGCGTGTACGCCCTCGACGCCGCCGGCAACCGCCAGGAGATCGGCATCTTCCGGGAGTACGAGCAGAACACGCCGGTCAAGCCCGAGGACGTCCCCCAGGTCCTGAAGGACGCCGTGGTGTCGGCCGAGGACCGCAGCTTCTACCGCCACGGCGGCATCGACCCCCGGGGGAGCCTGCGGGCGCTGTGGGCCGACATCCGCAAGAAGCGCATCGAGCAGGGCGGCTCCACCATCACCCAGCAGTACGTCAAGAACGCCTACGTGGGCCAGGAGCGCACGATCATGCGCAAGATCCGCGAGGCCATACTGGCCAGCCAGCTCGACCGCCAGGTCGACAAGGACGAGATCCTGTTCCAGTACCTGTCGAACGTCTACCTGGGCGAGGGGATCTACGGCGTCGGGGCGGCGTCGGAGAGCTACTTCCGCAAGCCGGTCAGCCAGCTGACCCTGTCGGAGGCGGCCATGATCGCCGGCCTCATCCCCGCCCCCAGCCGCTACGAGCCCCGCGGCAACCCGGCCCTGGCCGACTCCAAGCGCCGGGTGGTGCTGGACGCCATGTTCGAGGAGGGCTACATCTCCGAGCCCCAGCGGGACGAGGCGGCCGCCCAGGCGGTGTGGCTGGCCGCCCAGGGCCCGCCGCCCGGGCCGGCCACCGTCGTGCACCCGGCCCAGCAGCAGAACACCGCCTACCCGTTCTTCGTGGACTACGTGCGCCGCTACCTGGAGCTCAAGTACGGGCCGGCCAAGGTGTTCAGGGGCGGCCTGGAGATCACCGTCACCATGGACCCCGCGCTCCAGGACCACGCGGAGGCCACGGTGGCCGACGCCCTGGCCGGCACCAGCCCGCCGCTGGAGATGTCGCTGGTGGCGGTGGAGCCCCCCACCGGGTACGTCAAGGCCCTGGTCGGCGGGCGCGACTTCGCCACCTCCCAGGTGAACCTCGCCCTCGGCGGCTGCCCGCGCAAGCCGGCCGACCAGAAGATCGAGGTGGAGGCCAGCTGCTGGAGTGCGCCGTCGGTCGGTGGCGGTGGCCTGGGCCGCCAGCCGGGCTCGGCGTTCAAGCCCTTCGTGCTGGCCGCCGCCCTGTCCCGGGGCTTCGAGCCGACCAAGGTGTACCCGGCGCCCCGGGTGTTCAACATCCCGGGCTGCCGGGCGACGGCCACCAACAAGTGCACCATCGGCAACGCCGAGGGCGGGGGCGGGGGCAGCGCCACCATCGAGTCGGGCACCGTGCGGTCCATCAACACCGTGTACGCCCAGATAGTGCGCGACGTGGGCTGCAAGGAGACGGGCGAGATGGCCCGGGCCCTCGGCATCACCTCCGCGTGGTACAGCCCCTCGTTCCACACCTGCAGCGGCACCTACGCCCTGGGGGTGATCGACGTGTCGCCGCTGGACATGGCGTCGGCGTTCGGCGTGTTCGCCTCCCGGGGCGAGCGGGCGCCGCCGGTGCCCGTCCTGGAGGTGGCCGAGCGGACCATCGACGGCGAGCGCCGGGTCATCGAGGACAACACCGCCCCCCAGCGCCAGCGGGTCCTGGACGAGATCGTGGCCGACGCCGTCAACGACATCCTCGACGGCACCATCCCCAACGGCACCGCCCGGGCGGCCGACATCGGCCGGCCCGCCGCCGGCAAGACCGGCACCGGCCAGAACTACACCAACGCCTGGTTCGTGGGCTACACGCCGACCCTGTCCACCTCGGTGTGGATGGGCTACAGCAACGACCAGAAGACGCCCCTGCGGGGCATCAAGGGCGTGGACCGGGTGTTCGGCGGCACCATCCCGGCCCGCACCTGGCAGCGCTTCATGCGCACGGCGCTGGCCGAGGTGCCCGTCACCGCCTTCTCCGACGCCCCGCCCATCAAGAACCTGGCCGAGGCCCTGCGCCGCGACGCCCGCGGCGGCTACGACCCCGGCGACCGGCGGCGGGTCCCCGCGCCCGACCCGGGCGGCAAGTGGCTGGTCGCGCCGCCCCCGCCC
>JBOGHR010000584.1:0-2596 GCA_050744905.1 Acidimicrobiales bacterium | reverse complement strand
CCTCCGGGGACCGCGATCCGCCGTCGCCCGCCCGGTAGAACGCCTCGAACACCCGGTCGAGCTCACCGGCGGGGATGCCGGGCCCGTCGTCGGACACGGCGACGTCCACCCGCTCGGCGCCGGCCTCCACCCGCACTCCCACCTCGGCCCCCTCGCCGCCGGCCACCGCCGCGTTCTCCACCAGGTGGGCCAGGGCCGACACCAGCTGGCGCCGGTCGCCCACCACGGCGACACCGGCCGGCGCGGCGGAGGCGTCCACCGACACCGTGCAGCCGGGCGTGGCGGCCAGGGCCCGCTCCATCGCCTGGGCCACGACCACGTGCACCGACACCACCTGGCGCACGGGCAGGGCCTCGGAGTCGAGGCGGCTCAGCTCGGCCACGTCGTCCACCAGGCGGCCCACCCGCCGGGCGTCGGCCTCCAGCCGGGCGGCGAGCCGCCGGGTCAGGGCCGGGTCGTCCTCGTCGACGATGGTGGCGGCCAGCAGCCCCAGGGCGCCCAGGGGCGCCTTGAGCTCGGCGGTGACGTTGGCCAGGAAGTCGCGACGCGCGACGTCGACCCGGCGCTGGTCGCTCACGTCGTCGACCACGGCGACGCCGCCCACCACCCGCCGGCCGTCGTCCACCGGGCGGCCTGTGACCCTCACGGTGCGCCAGGGGGAGCCGGCGACGTCGATGGTGCGCTCGTCCGCCTCACCGCCCACCGCCGCCGACAGCACCGCCCGCACGGCGGCGGCCACCGGGGCGTCCTCGCCCGCCCCGCTCCCGGCGTCGCCGTGCACCACCACGCCGGCCTCGTCGCAGACGACGACCTCGCACGGCACGGCCCCCAGCGCCCCGGCCAGGCGCTCGGCGCGGGCCTCGGCGTCGCTCAGGCGCAGCACGGCGGCCTGGGCCAGGCGCTCGACCCGGCCGACGACGTCGCGGCCGTCGGCCACCGGGGCCCCGGGCACGTCGAGGCGGGCGGCGATGGACGCCAGGCGACCGGTCGTGGCCCGCGCCCGGCGCAGCGAGCGCACGAGCAGGCCGGCGAGGAGGAGGACCAGGGCGGCGCCACCGGCGCCGATCGCGGTCGCGGTGCCCGCGGACAGCTCGACCATGGCCCCCCACTGTACGGGGACCGCCCCCACGCGCCGGGCACCCGCCCCCGCCGCGGCCCTAGCCCTCCTCGGGCACCCCCAGGTCCCACTCCAGGATGAGGTTCTCCCGCTCGGCGTCGCGGGCCACCCGCTCGCGGTTGCGGCGGAACTGGGGGTCGTGGGGCGGCAGCAGCACCAGCCGGGCCATGGCCCGCTGGCGGAACTCCTCGATCAGCACCCGGTCGCCGTAGGCCGACTCCAGGTCCCAGTGGGGGGCGACGGGGCCCAGGTACACGATGCGGACGTGGCCCCGGGGGGGCTGCTGGGGGTTCGACTGGTCGGGCCCGCTGGCGACGGTTGACATGGGGTGCTCCTCGCTGGCCGGGAGCCGGGAAGCCTAGCGGCAGGCGCCGGCCACTACGGCCGGGTGGCGAGCACGACGGTGGCGCGCAGCTCCTCCTCTCCCCGGCTCCACACGATCTCCACCCGGTCGCCCGGCTTGTGGGCCCGCACCGCGGTCTGGAGGTTGGCGTTGGTGTCGATCTCCTGGTCGCCGATGCGGGTGATGACGTCGTTGGCCTCCAGCCCGGCCTGGGCGGCGGGCGACCCGGGCACCACCTCGACCACGATGGCGCCGGCCGGGGGCCCGAAGTCCAGGCGCTCGCGGATCTCGGGCGTGAGGGTCACGGTGCTGACCCCCAAGAAGCCCTGGGCGGGCGCCGTCTCGCCCGCCTGGAGTCGCTCGATCAGGGGCTTCACGGTGTCGATGGCGATGGCGAAGCCGATGTTCTGTGCCCGCTGGCCGGCCACCGCGGTGTTGATGCCGATCACCTCGCCCTCGCTGTTCACCAGGGGGCCACCGGAGTTGCCGGGGTTGATTGCCGCGTCGGTCTGGATGAGGTTCGACAGCGGCCCGAGGGAGCGCTCGAGGGCGGAGACGATGCCGACGGTGACGGTGGGCCCGCCCGGCAGCGCCAGCGCGTTGCCGATGGCGACGACGTCGTCGCCCACCTTCACGTCGGCCGAGCCGCCCAGCCGCACCGGCCGGCCCTCCAGCCCGGAGGCGTCGGTGAGCCGCAGGATGGCCACGTCGGCGTCCCGGTCGGCTCCGACCAGGACGGCCTGGCGGGGCTGGCGCTCGCCGAACAGGGTGACCTGGATGGCCGAGGCGCCCTCGACCACGTGGGCGTTGGTGAGGATGTCGCCGCCGGTCGACAGGATCATGCCCGTGCCCGCCCCCTGGACGGGGTCGGGGTTGAGGTCGAAGCCGAACCCCCCCTGGAAGGTGGAGCTGCGGACGGCCACCACGCCGGGCTGCACCCGGGCCAGGACCTCCTGGATGTCCCGGGGCCGGGCCAGCTGGCTGGAGTTGTTGCCGAACGGCGGCGTGGTCGTGGCGACCGACCCGCCCGAGGCGGTGAGCCGGTCGTCGCCGCCGTCCACGACGACGGCCGCGCCCGCCCCCACCACGGCGCCCACCACCGCCGCCACCAGGGCGACGAGCAGCCAGGGGCGGGG
>JBOGHR010000583.1:0-1859 GCA_050744905.1 Acidimicrobiales bacterium | reverse complement strand
GGTGGTGCGCTCGACGGGCCCCGACACGGACACGGCGGCGACCACCGACCCCTCGTGGCGCACCGGGGCGCTCACCGAGGCCACGCCCGGCTCCCGCTCCTCCACGCTCTGGGCCCAGCCCCGCGGCAGGACGGCGGGGTCGCCCCGCAGCACCGCCCCCGCCGACCCCTGCCCCAGGGGGAGGACGGCGCCGGCGGGCACGATCGTCCGCAGGCTGTGGGGCGACTCCAGCGACACCACGCACAGCCGGGCCCCGTTGCGGGGGACGTACAGCTGGGCGCTCTCCCCCGTGGCGTCGCGCAGGGTGGCGAGCGGGCGGCGGGCGGCGTCCTCCAGCGACCGCCGCACCAGGCGGGGACCCAGCACGAAGCGCCCGGCGGCGTCCCGCCCGACCAGGTCGTGGCCCTGGAGGGCGGTGGCCAGGCGGTGCGCCGTCGCCCGGGACAGCCCGGTGGACGCCACCAGCTGGGCCAGGGCCAGCGGTCCGTGCTCGAGGGCGTCGAGGATGGCGACCGCCTTGTCGAGGACGCCGACCCCGCCTACACTGCGTTCCACGCACAGAGACTACCGTCTCAGGATGTGAGAGGCCAGGTGGGCGGGGCGGAGGAGGCGGCATGGGACGCACGCTGAGCGAGAAGGTGTGGGACCGCCACGTGGTGCGCGCCGCCGAGGGCGAGCCCGACCTGCTCTACGTCGACCTCCACCTCGTGCACGAGGTCACCTCCCCCCAGGCGTTCGACGGGCTGCGACTGGCCGGCCGCCGGGTGCGGCGCCCCGACCTCACCCTCGCCACCATGGACCACAACGTCCCGACCACCGCCGGCGGCGAGGCGGCGGTGGCCGATCCCGTCTCCCGGCGCCAGATGGAGGTCCTGGCCTCCAACTGCGCCGAGTTCGGCGTCCCCCTCTACCCCATGGGCCACCGCAACCAGGGCATCGTGCACGTCATCGGCCCCGAGCTGGGCCTGACCCAGCCGGGCATGACCATCGTGTGCGGGGACAGCCACACGTCGACGCACGGCGCGTTCGGCGCCCTGGCCTTCGGCATCGGGACCAGCGAGGTCGAGCACGTCCTCGCCACCCAGACGCTCCCCCAGCGCCGCCCCGGCGCCATGGCCGTCACCGTGGAGGGCGACCTGGCGCCCGGCGTCACCGCCAAGGACGTGATCCTCGCCGTCATCGGCCGCATCGGCACCTCCGGCGGCATGGGGTCGGTGATCGAGTACCGGGGCTCGGCCATCGGCGCCCTGTCGATGGAGGGACGGATGACGGTGTGCAACATGAGCATCGAAGGCGGCGCCCGGGCCGGCATGGTGGCGCCCGACGACACCACCTTCGCCTACCTGGAGGGGCGCCCGTTCGCGCCGTCCGGGGCGGCGTGGGAGCGGGCGCTGGACGACTGGCGGTCGCTCGCCGGCGACGCCGACGCCGTGTTCGACAAGGTGGTGGACCTCGACGCCGCCGCCGTGGTCCCCCACGTGTCGTGGGGGACCAACCCGGCCCAGGTGGCGCCCCTCGACGGCACCATCCCCGACCCCGACACCTTCGTCGACCCGGCCGAGCGCGACGCGGCCCGCCGGGCCCTGGCCTACCAGGGGCTCACCCCGGGCACGCCGCTGCGGGAGGTCCCGGTCGACACGGTGTTCATCGGCTCCTGCACCAACGCCCGCATCGAGGACCTCCGGGCGGCGGCGGCCGTGGTGGAGGGCCGCCGGGTGAAGTCGGGGGTGCGGGCGCTGGTGGTCCCCGGCTCGGCGCTGGTGAAGGCCGAGGCCGAGCGGGAGGGCCTCGACCGGGTCTTCCGGGCGGCCGGCTTCGAGTGGCGCGCCGCCGGGTGCTCGATGTGCCTGGCCATGAAC
>JBOGHR010000582.1:0-2360 GCA_050744905.1 Acidimicrobiales bacterium | reverse complement strand
GCCAGCAGCCCGCCCGACGTCTGGGGGTCGTAGGCCAGGGCGTCGAGGGCGGGCGGGGCGGTGGAGGCCACCACCGCCTCGAGGTGCGAGCGGTTCCGGGCGTCGCCCCCCGTGCGCACCCCCGCCTCGGCCGCCTGGAGGGCGCCGTCGTAGAGCGGCAGGGCGGACGAGTCGAGGCGCACCACCGCGCCCGAGCGCTCGGCCATCTCCCACGAGTGGCCGAGCAGCCCGAAGCCGGTGACGTCGGTGACGGCATGGGGCCCGTCGCCGCCGACGCCGGCCAGCGCCTCGGCCGCCGCCCGGTTGAGCACCCGCATGCGGGCGATGGCCGTCGCCTTGTCCTCCGGCGACCCGCCGGCCAGGAGGATGCCGGTGCCCAGCGGCTTGGACAGCAGCACCACGTCGCCGGGGCGGGCGCCCGCCTTGGTCCAGACCCGGTCGGGGTGGACCAGGCCCTGCACGGCCAGGCCGAAGATCGGCTCCTCCGAGCGGATGGTGTGCCCGCCGGCCACCACGCCGCCGGCCTCGGCCACGACCTCGCCGGCCGCCGCCAGGATGGCGGCCACCGCCTCGACCGGCATGCGCTCGGGGAAGGCGGAGATGTTGAGGGCCAGGACGACCCGGGCGCCCATGGCGAACACGTCGCTGCACGCGTTGGCCGCCGCCACGGCGCCGAAGTCGGCCGGGTCGTCGACCAGGGGAGGGAAGAAGTCGGTGGTCGAGACCAGGGCGAGATCGTCGGAGAGGCGGTAGACGGCGGCGTCGTCGAACGGGGCCAGGCCGACGAGCAGGTCGGCCGACGCCGTGGCCAGCTCCCGCACCAGGGCGTTGAGGGGCGCCGCGCCCCACTTGGCGGCGCAACCGCCGCACGACGTCCACTCGGTCAGCTTGAGCTCGGTGACGGTCATGGCCCAAGCGTACGACCGGGGTGCGCCGGCGGGGCCGGCGGGCCGGCGGGCGGCGCCACCTCGGCGTCGATCCAGGCCAGGTAGCCGGCGCTGCCGGCCACGATGGGGGTGGCGGTGACCTCGGGCTCGTCGTAGCTGTGGCGCCGGCCGATCTCCTCCATGGCCTCCTCCACGGCGGCGGCCGTCGTCTTGGCCACGACCAGCCACTCCTCGGCCGACTCCACCCGCCCCCTCCACCGGTACCGGCTGCGGACGGGGCCCAGCACCTGGACGCAGGCCGCCAGCCGGCGGTCGAGGAGGGCGTCGGCGATGGCGGCCGCCTCGCCCTCGCTCCCCGCCGCGGTCAGGACCTGGAAGTGCGCGGCGCCCGGCATGGCTGTCATCCTGCTACGGGCCCCAGCGCGCCGGCCGCCCGAGCAGCGTCACCACCGAGGCGCCGTTCCGGAACACGGTGATGTCGCCGTCGACGGACACCTTGAGCACCACCCGAGCCGTCTCCGACAGGGTCCTGGCGGCAGCCGTGCGGGCGCCCTCGTGCTCGCTGTCGGCGCTGGTGACGATGGCGCCGTAGGCCAGCAGCCGCCCGTCGCGGTCGAGCACGGTGGCGCCGTCGAGGAGGGCGAGGCGGGCGAGGGTCTGCTCGTCGAGCTCCTCGGCGTCGATGAGGTGGTGCAGCCGGGTCTCGGGGCGCAGCCCGCCCGACGTGGCCACCACCTGGTGGCGAAGGTCGTAGCGGTCCTTGGCCGGGACGATCCCGTCGAGCACGGCGGCGTCGTCGACGATGGCGAGGATGGCCCCGCCCGGCTGGGTCGAGATCATGAACGCCGCCCTCGTCACCATCTCCGCCACCGAGCCGCCGCCGATCATCCGGGAGATCAGCGACGACAGCTCCAGCGGGAACGCCGTCCAGTGCTCGCCGCGGCGCACGAGGAGGGGCTGGCCGTCCACGAAGGTCCAGATGCTGCGGTCGGCGCGGACGAAGAATCCGAGCCCGCCCAGGGCGCTGGTCGCGGCGGACACCAGCGAGCCGCTCTCCACCGAGTCGTACTCGTGGACCCGGGACGGCTCGACGTGGGGGGCGAGGCGTTCGAAGCGGTGGCGCTGGAGCTCGGTGCGGGCCCGGCCCTCGGGGTCCACCACCAGCACCGACCGCTGGCCGTCGAACAGGAGCGGCGCCCGCTTGGCCGCCCGGACGTCGCCGGGATAGGCGAACTCCAGCCGGGGGCGGTCGGCCAGGACGTCGGCCACGATGACACCATGGGTCAGCTCGTGGGACTCCACCCTGGTGCCGCCCAGCTCGATGAGGAACTCGATCGTCTCGGCCACCAGGTCGGGGCGGGCGGGGCGGCCCAGCCTGGACTCCAGGTAGTCGGTCAGGACCTCGGCGGCCACCGTGTCGCGCAGCGCCCGCCGCTGGGCGGGGGCGAGGGGCGCAGCCGGGCCCTCGGGAGC
>JBOGHR010000581.1:0-13101 GCA_050744905.1 Acidimicrobiales bacterium | reverse complement strand
TGGCCGACCGGCGCATGGCGCTGGTGGCCATGACCCTCGAGGAGGTGGCCGAGGACGGCTACCCCCTCACCTTGTGGATCGAGCACCCCGGCTACGCCGCCATCCACGCCGACGCCTTCGAGCAGCGATGGGCGAGCGCGGCACCGCTCGCCACGCCGGCGACCGCCTCGGGCGGCGGCTGAGGCAGCGATGCGCCGGGCGGGGGCGTGGGGAGCGGTGCTGGCGGTTGGCGTGCTCGGGCTCGGGGCGGGAGCACTGCCCGGCGCCGAAGTGGCCAGGGGCCCTGATCGGCCAGGCCCGGGCGAGGCGGTCCGGCTGATCCGCGACTACGGTCGCCTGCCGCTGGGCTTCGCGGCCAACACGGGCCAGGCCGATGCGGGGGTGGACTTCGTGGCCCGCGGCCGCGGCTACTCCCTGGCCCTGGCGGCCGCGGAGGCGAGGATGGCGCTGGCCCACCCGCCACACGACGGGGGCGCCGCCACCGCGTCGGTGGTGAGCATGAGGCTGGTGGGCGGCGATCCGGCCGCCGGGGCGGTGGCGAACGACCGCCTCCCCGGCTCCACCAACCTCATCGTGGGGGGCGATCCTCGTGCGTGGCGGACTGGCATTCCCAGCTACGCCGCCGTGCGCTACCGGGGCGTGTACCCGGGCGTCGACGTGGTGTACCACGGCGACCAGGGCGAGCTGGAGTACGACTTCGTGATCGCCCCCGGTGCCGACCCGGGCGTCGTGGCGCTGGCGTTCCATGGCGTCGACGGCGTCTCCCTGGACGGCCGGGGGGAGCTGGTGCTGTCCGTCCCGGGGGGCGAGGTGCGCCAGCGCCGCCCCGTCATCTACCAGGAGGTCAATGGGAGGCGCCGCCCCGTTCGCGGTGGCTACGTGGTGGGCGCCGACCAGCAGGTCGGGTTCCGGGTCGGGCCCTACGACACCCGGTTGCCGCTGGTCATCGACCCCGTACTCACCTACGCGACGTACCTCGGCGGGAGCGACGACGACGAGGGGCGAGGCATCACCGTGGATGCCGCCGGAAACGCGTGGATCACCGGCATCACCCCTTCCTCGCCCACCTTCCCCACCGTCGGCGCCTTGCAGCCAGAGGGCGACAACGTCGGCGCCGGCGACGCCTTCGTGGCCAAGCTCCGTCCCGACGGTTCGGCCCTCGAGTTCTCCACCTACCTGGGCGGCAGCGGCTTCGACGCCGGCATCGGCATCGACACCGACGCCTCGGGCGCCGCCTTCGTGGTCGGGGCCACCGATTCCACCGACTTCCCCACCGTCAACCCCTTCCAGGCCGCCAACGGTGGCGGCCGAGACGCCTTCGTCGCCAAGCTCGATCCGTCGGGCTCGTCGCTGGTCTACTCGACCTACCTCGGCGGCAGCGGCCGGGAGGCGGTGGACCGCTTCGGCGCCCTCGTGGCCGGCATCGCGGTCGGCTCCACCGGCAGAGCCCATGTCACCGGTGCCACCGGGTCGGGCGACTTCCCCGTGGTCGGCGCCATCCAGCCGGCGAAGGCCGGGCTGGGCGACGCCTTCGTGGCCAAGCTCGGCATCGACGGCAACGCCATGGGCTTCGCCACCTACCTCGGCGGCAGCGACGAGGACGCGGCCACCGCCATCGCCGTCGACGGGGCGGGCGCCATCTACGTGGCGGGCTTCACGGCTTCGAGCGATCTGCCGGCGACGCCGGGGGCGTTGTCCACGGCGGCGCCCGGCGGCACCGACGGGTTCCTGGCCAAGCTCGAAGCCAACGGCTCGGCGCTCGCCTACGCCACCTACCTGGGGGGCACCGGCTTCGACGCCGCCGCCGGCATCGCCGTCGACGACGACGGCGCTGCCTATCTGGCGGGGCGCACCGCCTCCACCGACTTCCCGGTGGCGCCCGCCGCCGGGGCGCTGCAGGCGGCCTACGGCGGCCGCACCGATGCCTTCGTGGCCAAGCTCAGCCCTCCCGGGTCGGCGCTCGAGTACGCCACCTACCTCGGCGGCAGCGACTCGGACACGGCGAACGGGATCGCACTGTGGAGCGACCCTTCGGGAGCCACCCACGCCGTGGTCACCGGTGACACCAGATCGGCCGACTTCCCGCTGGCGTCACCCGTGCAGGACCACTACGGGGGGGCGGGACACCCCTCCGTCCCCGGGGGGGACGCCTTCGTGAGCGAGCTGACGGCGGCTGGTACCGCCCTGGCGCACTCCACCTATCTCGGGGGCACCAGCGGCGATTCGGCGACTGGTGTCGGGGTGGACGCGGCCGGCAACGCCTACGTCACCGGCATGACCGCCTCAGCCGACTTCCCCGTCATCGCCGCCGTGCAGACCGCTCCCGCCGGCGGACGGGCCGGCTTCGACGCCTTCGTGGCGAAGCTGGCCCGCAGCGACCCTTCCCTTCCCACGGTGACCGGTCTGGCGCCCCAGAGCGGGCCGGCCTCGATCGAGACCGAGGTGGTGATCACCGGCAGCGGCATCAGCGGGGCGACGGCGGTCTTCTTCGGCGAACGGCCGGCGGGGAGCCTGCGCGTCGTGTCACCCACCCGGCTCGCGGTGGTCGCCCCAGCCCAGGCCGAGGGTGCAGTGGACGTCCGCGTGACGACGCAGGCCGGCACCTCGGCCCCCACCCCGTTCGGCAGGTTCACCTACGCGGAAGGATCCTGGCGGCCGGTGCCCGCACCGCCGGCCGGGCCCCGGGTCAATCACAGCGCCACGCGGCTGGCGGATGGAACGGTGCTGATCGCCGGCGGGTGCCTCGCCGTGAGCGCCGAGGGGTGCACGGCCGACAGCGTCTCGGCCTCCGCCGAGCTGTTCGACCCGGTGAGCGAGTCGTGGCGAGCGACGTCGCCCATGCCGGGCGGTCGGTACGGGCACACGGCGACGGCCCTGGGCGACGGGCGGGTGCTGGTCGCAGGGGGCATCGCGGGCGCCTCCATGGTCGAGACGCTGCTCTACGAACCGGGGACCGGCGGGTGGCGAAGGGTGGGGCCGCTCTCGACCGCACGGGCCTTCCACACCGCCACCCTGCTGGATGACGGGGCCGTGCTCGTCGTCGGCGGCCAAGGCGGTGGCGACCGTCTGGCGTCGGCCGAACGCTTCGATCCTTCGGCCGAGACCTGGAGTGTCACGGCGCCGCCCGCCTCCCCCCACTCACGCCACACGGCGACTCTCCTGGCGAACGGGACGGTGCTGGTCGTCGGCGGGGACCGCGACCCTCAGAGCTGCGACGGCTGCCCGCCGCCTCCGGAGCTCTTCGACCCCGGGGCCAACGCCTGGAGCCCGGCCGCACCGCAGATCATGCGCTTCGGGCACACGGCCACGCTCCTCTCCGGCCCAGCGGCGAGCTGTGGGACCCGGTGCGGGCAGGTCCTGGTGGCCGGGGGGTTCACCGACACCAACGCGTTCCGCCTCACTGCCAGCGCCGACCTGTTCGACCCGGCGTCGTCACCGGCCGGGAGGTGGGCGCCGACGCGCCCGCTGCCGACGGCGCGCGGTGCCCATACCGCCACCCGCCTGCCCGGCGGCAAGGTGCTGCTGGTGGGCGGCACCGCCGGTCGCTCGGCGCCCCTGTACCACCCCGCTGACGGGCGGTGGGGCTCGGCGGGGTATGCCATGAGCCACCGAAGCGGGACCGTCTCGGCCGCCCACACGGCCACGTTGCTCGACGGCGGTGCATGCGGCGCGAGCTGCGGGAAGGTCCTCGTCGTCGGGGCCGGGACGGCACCGGTGGCCGAGCTCTACACCCCGCGGCCGGCGGTCACCATTCTCACCCCGAACCACGGCCCGGGCACGGGTGGCACCAGCGTCGTGCTCACCGGCACCGGTTTCGCCAACCGGGTGCGGGCGGTGACCTTCGGAGGACGACCGGCGGCCTTCACCGTCGACTCACCCACCCGGCTCACGGCCGTGAGCCCACCGGGCATCGTGGGAACGGTGGACGTCGTGGTGGTCACCGAGGGCGGCGTCTCCGCCCCCAGTCCCTTCACGGTCACCGACACCGGGGCGGTGGCGCCGCCCACCACGGGGCCCATTTCGTCTTCGGACTCGGGCGGTGACGGCTACCGCCTCGTTGCCTCCGACGGGGGGGTGTTCGCCTTCGGTGGCGCGTCGTTCCTCGGCTCCACCGGCGCGCTTCGCCTCAACCAGCCGGTGGTGGGCATGGCGGGCACCCCGAGCGGGGCCGGCTACTGGCTGGTGGCGCGGGACGGGGGGGTCTTCTCCTTCGGTGACGCTCGCTTCTTCGGCTCCACCGGGGGTCTGCGTCTCAACCAGCCGGTGGTCGGCATGGCGGCCACGGCCACCGGTGAGGGTTACTGGCTCGTGGGCGCCGACGGCGGAGTGTTCGCCTTCGGCGACGCCCGATTCTTCGGCTCCACTGGAGGCATCCAGCTCGCCCGGCCGGTGGTCGGCATCGCGTCGTCGCCCAGCGGCGGCGGCTACCGCATCGTGGCGTCGGACGGCGGAGTGTTCGCCTTCGGCGACGCCCGCTTCCTCGGCTCGACGGGAGGGCTCCGTCTCAGTCAACCCGTGGTGGGGGTGGCCACCACACCGAGTGGCTCGGGCTACTGGCTGGTGGGCGCCGACGGCGGCGTGTTCGCCTTCGGCGACGCGCCGTTCGTCGGCTCGACGGGGGCCATGCGCCTGAACAGGCCGATCGTCGGGATGGCCGCTCGGTCCGCCGGAGGCGGCTACTGGCTCGTGGCCTCCGACGGAGGCATCTTCGCCTTCGGCGACGCACCGTTCTTCGGCTCCACGGGCGCCCTGGAGCTCGCTCGGCCGATGGTCGGCATGGGAGGTACTCAAAGGCCACCCTCGTAGCGCCTCGCGGGGCGTGGTGACCGAAGAAGGGCCACCGGCTCGGCGTCCCGCCGCGGCGCGTGGCTGGTGCCTTCCACCGGGGTGGGATGGTCGTCGTGGCCGGGTCGATGCGGCCGGGACACCGTTGCCTTCGTGTGCCACACTACCTGCGGGTTCCCTAGAGGGATCGGACACTCAGCAGGGGCGCGGCCACCGTCGACGCTCACGAGGTCGGGAGGAGACCAGATTAGGTGGTGGCCGTGCAGGAGCTCGCCGCAGACTACGTGGATCGGTTGGCGAGGCTGGACCCGGTCACGGCAACGATGTGGGGGATCGCCGACCACGACGGAGATATGACCGACTATTCACCGGCGGGCATCCAGGCGCGTGGCGATCACGACCGCGCGGCGTTGGTGGCGTTGCGGCGCATCTTGCCTTCCGGCGAGAGCGAGCGCGTGGCCGCTGAAGTCATGGCCGAGCGGCTGTCGATCGCGCTGGAGCAGTACGACGCCGGTGAGAGGCTGCGAGACCTGAACCCCGTCTTCAGCCCGCTGCAGCTGATCCGGCGCTGCTTCGATCTCATGCCCACGGAAACCGCCGAGCACTGGCAGGCCGTCGCCACCCGGCTGGCGGCCGTACCCGAGGCACTCAGGGGCGCCCAGGAGAGCTTGAGAGCGGGGGCAGCGACGGGCACCGTGGCTGCGCGTCGTCAGGTGCTGGCCTGTGCCGAGCAGGCGCGGGTTTGGGGTGGTCTGACCAACGGTGCCCTGCCGTTCTTCGCCGAGTTGGTGGCCCGCTACGACGTACGCGACAACGTCGACCACTCGCTGCGACGAGCGCTGGAGGCTGCCGCCTCAGCGGCTACCGAGGCCTATGCCGAGGCATCGCGATTCCTGTGCGAGGTGTACGCCCCCGCCGCTGGCGACGACGATCCAGTGGGTCCCGAGCGCTACGCGCAGTGGGCCCGGGCCTTCAACGGCGCCGACGTCGATCTCGTCGACACCTACCGATGGGGTTGGGACGAGTTGCACCGCATCGAGGCGGAGATGGCCAGGGTGGCCCGCACGATCATGCCCGGGGAGCCCATCGGTGCGGTGATGGACATGCTCGACGCCGACCCAGAGCGCAGCATCCAGGGAGTCGGCGAGTTTCGGCGGTGGCTGCAGGAGCTGATGGACGCGACCATCGCCGCGCTCGACGGCGTTCACTTCCACATCCCCGAACGGATCCGCCGTATCGAGGCGATGATCGCCCCCGACGGTGGCGCCGCGGCCATGTACTACACCCCGCCGTCGGAGGACTTCGTGCGCCCCGGGCGGACGTGGTACCCGACGCTCGGCCGCACGCGGTTCCCGTTATGGGGCGAGGTGTCCATCGCGTACCACGAGGGTGTGCCCGGACATCACCTCCAGCTCGCACACGTGCGCCACCTGGGCGGTCGCCTCAACCGCTTCCAGCGCACGCTGGCGTTCGTGTCGGGCCATGCCGAGGGCTGGGCGCTGTACGCCGAGCGGCTGATGGGCGAGCTCGGGTACCTCGAGCCTCCTGAGTACGAGCTCGGGATGCTGCGGGCCGAGGCGCTGCGGGCTTGCCGGGTCGTGGTGGACATCGGCATGCACCTCCAGCTCCGGATCCCGGCTTCCGAGCGCTTCTCTGCGGGTGCCACCTGGAGTCCCGAGCTGGCAAGGGCATTCCTCGTGGAGCACACCCACTTCACCGAGGAGTTCCTGTCCAGTGAGATCGACCGCTACCTCGGCATGCCGGGCCAGGCCATCAGCTACAAGGTGGGGGAGCGGGTGTGGTTGGCGGCGCGCGACGAGGCTCGCCGCCGCCTCGGTCCGGCATTCGACCTCAGGGCCTTCCACTGTGCCGCGCTGGACCTCGGTCCCATGGGCCTGGACCAGCTGGCACGGGAGATCGCGGGGTGGTCGACTCGGGGCGAGGCGACGGACGCGGTGTCGGCGACAGACTCGACCTGAGAGCGCGGGCGGCGTGGTCGGCGGTGGTGCCGGCCGTGGCCCAGCGCTCAGTGTCGGGGCACTCGGATCGTGTCGCAGATGCTGGGCTGCCGGGCTCCTCGTCGCTGCGCGTTGGTATCCTCGGCTCACAACGAAGTTGTAGCGAGGGGCGGTTCCAGATGACAGCCGTTGCCAGGCGCCAGGCGCGCAAGCCGCCCGGCAGGCCGCCGCGAAGGTTCAGGCCGGAGAAGAAGAGCCGGCTCGGGCTGTGGACGGCGGCGGCGCTGCTCGTCCTCCTCGGCGGTTACCTCGGCGTGCTCGAGTTGTCCCGCCCCCATGTCGACGGCGACCCGCTGCGCTTCGACGTGTTCGTCGACCTGGTGGAGACCGACGGCATTCGTGACGCCCGGGTGCTGGACCAGGACTCGTATGTGGTGGGCAGCTATGTCCGGGAGGACGGCACGGTGGCGCGCTACAACACGCCCCTCGTCGCCGGCACCCAGGGGACGCTGCTTGTCGACGTCCTCAGCCCGAACCGCATCCCAACCACCGTCGATCAGCAGGTCTCCAAGCGGGTCGCCTCCCTGGCCAGCATCCTGCTGCCGGGCCTCATCCTGATCGTGCTGTTCGTGTACCTGATCCTCTCCTACCGGCGCGGTACGGGTCTGTTCGGGGTGCGCAGTGGCGCTCGCCAGATCGCCGCTGACGACAGCGGCGTCGGCTTTGCCGACATCGCCGGCCAGGACGCGGCGGTGGCCGAGCTGCGGGAGATCAAGGACTTCCTGGCCGACCCCGATCGGTTCAACGCCATGGGCGCACAGGTGCCCAAGGGCGTGCTGCTGTACGGGCCGCCCGGGTGCGGGAAGACGATGCTCGCCAAGGCCCTCGCTGCCGAGGCGGGCGCCGCGTTCTATTCGATCTCCGGATCGGACTTCGTCGAGTTGTACGTGGGCGTGGGCGCGTCGCGGGTGCGCGACCTGTTCAAGGTGGCCCGGGAGAACGCACCGTCGCTCATCTTCATCGACGAGCTCGATTCGGTCGGCCGGGCCCGATCGGCGGGCGGGGGCCCGGGCTCGCACACCGAGCAGGAGCAGGCCCTGAACCAGATCCTCGCCGAGATGGACGGGTTCTCGACCTCCGACGGCATCCTGCTGGTGGCCGCCACCAACCGGGCCGACGTGCTCGATCCCGCCCTGCTTCGCCCCGGTCGCTTCGACCGGACGGTGGCCCTCGAGCGACCCGACGAGGCGGCCCGGCTGGCGATCCTGTCGGTGCACGCGAGGACCAAGAGGCTCGACCCGGCGGCGGACCTGAAGCGCGTGGCCAATCGGGCCATCGGCCTCACGGGTGCCGATCTGGCCGGCGTGATGAACGAGGCGGCGCTCCGGGCGGTACGGGGAGGCCGCCCGCTCATCACGCAGACCGATCTCGACGCCGCCCTCCAGCACCTCCTGGAGGCGCCCGAGCGCCAGCGTCGCCTGTCGCTCAGGGACCGCAGCATCGGCAAGCGCTTCTCGGCGGAGGATCGGATCACCTTCGCCGATGTCGCCGGGGTCGATGAGGCCCTGGTTGAGCTGGCCGAGGTCAAGGACTACCTGGCCAACCCCGAGCGCTTCGCCAGGCTCGGCGCACGCGTGCCACGGGGCATCCTGCTGTCGGGCCCGCCTGGGTGCGGCAAGACGCTGCTCGGCCGTGCGGTGGCGGGTGAGGCCAACGCCGCGTTCATATCCGTGGCGGGGAGCGAGTTCGTCGAGATCTTCGTGGGCGAAGGGGCGTCTCGGGTGCGGGAGCTGTTCGCCGAGGCCCGGTCGGTAGCCCCGGCGATCGTGTTCATCGACGAGATCGACGCCATCGGATCGCACCGCGGGGGGATGGGCGACGGGAGCCGTGAACGCGAGCAGACCCTCAACCAGATCCTCGTGGAGCTCGACGGGTTCGAGGCCCGGGGGGGCGTGATCGTCATGGGCGCAACCAACCGTCCCGACGTGCTCGACTCCGCTCTGGTGCGTCCCGGGCGCTTCGACCGCAGGGTCGAGGTGACGCTCCCCGATCGAGCCGGGCGGCGCGCCATCCTGGAGATCCACGCCGGGGACAAGCCGCTGGCCTCCGACGTGAGCCTCGACGCCGTCGCCGGTCTGTGCCGCGGCTTTTCGGGAGCGGACCTTGCGAACGTGGTGAACGAAGCGGCACTGTTGGCCACCCGTCGCGGGCTCGATCAGATCTCCATGAAGGTGATGGACGACGCCATCGACCGCGCGCTGCTGGGGGTGTCGTCCGGGCGCCACATCATGTCGGACGAGGAGCGCCTGATCGTGGCCTACCACGAGGCCGGCCACGCCCTGGTGGCTCTTGTCCTCCCGGGTGCGTCGCCCCCGCACCGGCTCACCATCGCCCCTCGGGGTGGTTCGCTCGGCCACTGCACGATGCTCGAAACCCATGATCGGCTGCTGCGGTCGCGTTCGACGCTGGTCGACGAGATGGCGGCCCTGCTCGGAGGGCGGGTGGCGGAGCGGGCCATGTGCGACGACCCCGGAACGGCGGCGGCCGACGACCTCCGGCGGGTGTACGCCATCGCCAGGGCGATGGTGTGCGATCTGGGCATGAGCGAGGCCATCGGACCCCTTGCCTTCGGCGACGACGTCGATCGCAACGGCCGCCATCGGGCGTACTCCGAGCGCCACGCCGAGCTCATCGAGGCCGAGATCCGGCGCCTGGTCGACGAAGCGTACGAGCGGGCAGACCTGGTGTTGCGGCAACGGCGCCCTGCACTCCAGAGGGTGGCCGAGGGGCTGCTTGCCCAGGAGACTATCAGCGCTGAGGAGCTATGGGCGCTCGCCGGTGCAAGCCGCGGGGCGACGAGCGTCGGCGGTCGACCGTCGGCAGCGCGGCTGGTCGGCTCGGTCGCCCGTCGGGTCCGCATGCCGCCAGGCCCACCGCTGTGACCCTCCAGCCGTGACGGCGGGCGGGGTGGTGCGGCCGGACGACGGGTGCGGCGAGCACTCAGGGCTTCCCGGGGACGAGGACCGTGTCGTCGCGCCCCCGCATCGCCGAGGCCGTCCCCTGTTGCGGGTGGCGTTCGGGGGCGCTCTGCTGGTGGCCGGGTCGGGAGCCTGGGTGACGGCCACGTCCTATGTCAGGCCGCACGACGCGCGGGTCGTGGGGGGCAACCTGCCGGTGAACGAGGGCGCCACCGATCGGCGCGACATCGCCGCCAACAACTCCCCGACGCTCGTACGCAGTCCGGTCGACGGCGGCCGCCTGGTCGTGGTGAACCGCATCGACTCTCCGGAGTACGCCTGCGCCGTCCACCTCTCCTCGGATGGCGGAGCGACGTGGGGCCGTCTCGCCATCCCGCTTCCTCGCGACGAGGAGCCGAAGTGCTTCGCCCCCGACGCCGCCTTCGGGGCGGATGGGACCCTCCATGTCTCGTTCGTGACGCTGCACGGGAATGGCAATGTCCCGAACGCGGTTTGGCTGACGTCGTTGCCGCCTGACGGCGTGCGCTTGTCCGCCCCGGTGAAGGCGCTGGGTTCGCTGGCCTTCCAGGTGCGGCTCGTGGCCGACCCGAGGAGGCCGGGATCGCTCTATCTCACCTGGCTGCAGGCTGCCGCGACGGCCTTCCTGGCGTTTCCGGAGACGGGGAACCCGGTGCAGTTCTCCCGGTCCGAGGACGGTGGCCGCACCTGGACGAAGCCGGTCCGGGTCAGCGCCGAGGCGCGGGCTCGTGTGGTCGCGCCGTCGGCGGTGGTGGGCCCGGGCGGGCAGGTAATGGTGCTGTACGTCGACCTGGGCGAGGACCGCCTCGACTACGGGGGCGCCCACCAGGGCCGGGGTGGCGATCCCTACGACGGCCCCTGGGAGCTGGTCGCGGCCCGGTCCGCCGACCGGGGGGCCACGTGGGCGGAGTCCGTGGTGGACGACGAGGTGGTCCCGACCGAGCGGTTCCTGGTGTTCCTGCCCCCCTCGCCCTCGCTGGTCCTCGACCGGGAGGGCGGCCGCCTCTACGCGGCGTTCACCGATGGGCGGGCCGGCGACGCCGATGTCTGGGTGTGGCGTTCCGGGGACGGAGGCGTGACCTGGGACGAACCTGTCAGGGCGAACGACACACCTCGGGGCGACGGCACCTCGCAGTACCTTCCCAGGCTCGCCGTCGCGCCGGCCGGCCGGTTGGACGTCCTCTATTACGACCGGCGGGGTGACCCGGCGGCCAACGTGATGAACGAGGTCTCGCTCCAGTCCTCGTTCGACGGTGGTCGCAGCTTCTCGTCGAGTGTCACCGTCTCGGACCGGCCGTTCAGCTCGCTCGTCGGATTCGGTAGCGAGCGAAACCTGCCCGACCTGGGGAGCCGTCTGGCGCTGGTCTCCACCGATCAGCGAGCCTTGGCGGTGTGGACCGACACCCGGGCGGGAACGGAGGCATCGCGCAAGCAGGACCTGGTGCGGGCGCTGGTCGAGATCTCGCCGCCCCGCCGGCTGGCGCCGGCATTGGACTGGGCTCTGCGAGCCGGTGGCGTCACGGCGGCGGCCACGGGCCTCGGGGTCGTTGTGGTGGTCAGCCGCCCGGGGCCCCGTCGGTCGGGCGCGTCAGCGCGACGGGGCCTCGGCATACACGACGGGGTGGTCATGGGCGGCGATGTGGAGGACGATGCGCGCCCCGCGGGCGTAGTGCGTTGACGCCGACCCGGACTCGAGGCCAACCGAGCGGGCGAGCACCGACACCGCCGTGTAGTCGTGACAATGGCTCTCCGGTGGGAGGAACGCGCCCATTCGTGAAGTCGCCCAAGCTCTCTAGCGGGTCCGCCGCCGGCCGGATCGCAGCCATACTGCGTTCGTCCTACATCTTCGACACGAGGAGCGCTATTCCTGCCACTACTAGCGGCCAACCGCGCCCGGCCCCGGCGTCGTAGGGCCTCGGGGTGCCTGCATGACCGAGACGCCCAGAGTCCTGGTCTCCGGCGGCGCCGGGTTCATCGGCTGCCCCCTCACGACGCGGCTGCTCGAGGAGGGATACGACGTCTTCGCGCTCGACTGCCTCCACGAGCAGGTCCACCAGGCACCCGGCCGGCCCCGGCGGCTGCCAGAAGCGGTGGTCCTCCTTCCCGGTGACGTGACCCGGTGCGGCGACGTCGAGGCGGCGTTGAGGCTGGCCCGGCCCGAGGTGTTGGTCCACCTCGCGGCGGAGACGGGCACGGGCCAATCGCTCACCGCAGCGGCCCTGCACGCCAACGTGAACGTGACGGGGACGGCTCACCTTCTCGACGGACTCGCCCGATCTGGACTGGTGGAACACGTGGTGCTGGCCTCGTCACGGGCCGTCTACGGCGAGGGCTCGTGGACGGGAGCGGCCGGTCCCTTCTCACCGGAGTTGCGCACGAGGCACCAGCTCGAGCGCGCCCAATGGGAGCCGGTTTCGCCCGACGGGTCCCCGGCCACGCCACTGCCCTCGCGAGCGGGGACGACCGAACCGCGTCCGGCGAGCATCTACGCGGCCACCAAGCTGGCCCAGGAGCACCTGGCCGGTGCCTGGGCCGCGGGTCACGGTATCCCGCTCAGCGTGCTCCGCCTGCAGAACGTCTTCGGCCCGGGGCAGTCTCTGTCCAATCCCTACAGCGGCGTGGCGGTCCTCTTCGCGGCCACCGCCCTTCGGGGGGAGGCCATCGACGTGTACGAGGATGGAGGGATCCTCCGCGACTTCGTGTTCGTGGATGATGCCGTGCAGGCCCTCGTCGCGGCGGTCGAGCGGCCACCTGTCGCTCGACGCACGCTGGACATCGGCTCGGGCGCGACGACGCGCCTGGTGGATCTGGCCCGTCACGTCGCGGCGCGCTGCGATGCTCCCGAGCCGGTGGTGTCGGGCCGCTTCCGCCCGGGTGACGTGCGTGCCGCGTCGTGCGACATCTCGGCTGCCGCCGAGCACCTGGACTATCAGCCGACGTGGACGCTCGAGCGTGGTGTGGACGCGCTGCTGGCCTGGGTGCAGGCGGCGGCGGTTCGGTAGCCCCGACATGTCTCATCGGCTGGTTCCGACGCTGACGCCATCGCTGGGGGTATCGTCAGTGTCGTCGGTTGTGGTCACGGTTCGGAACGTCGCCGGCCGTCGTCGCGTTGCCCTTGTCGGCGACTCCGGGCGGTTCCGGGTTGTAGTGTTGTTGTACATCTAGTCACCACGCACTGAGAGGTGGACGAGCGACGTGGCATCACTCACGCAGGTTGACGCCGCCGACCGCCGGAGCGAGGTCGTAGCGGCCCCCATCCCCGACGACGTGCGCAGCGAGCTCGAGCACCTGGGGCTCAACCCCAACCAGGCCCGGCTCCTCCTGGCCCTGCTGCGCCTGGGGCCGGCCAAGGCCCCCGACCT
>JBOGHR010000580.1:0-4126 GCA_050744905.1 Acidimicrobiales bacterium | reverse complement strand
TGGCCGACCGGCGCATGGCGCTGGTGGCCATGACCCTCGAGGAGGTGGCCGAGGACGGCTACCCCCTCACCTTGTGGATCGAGCACCCCGGCTACGCCGCCATCCACGCCGACGCCTTCGAGCAGCGTTGGGCGAGCGCGGCACCGTTTCCCTCGGCACGTCGACAACCGCGACATGGCCGTCGACGAGCGGCTGCTGGAGCCAGACGGTGACGCGACGGCGTCGTCCTCGGACCGTAGCCTTGTTGACGAGTCGGCCGATGATGGGCACGGTGGCAGCGAGTTGGTAGGCGGCGTGGCGGTGGTGCTGGCGACGGTCGGTGTTCCGGCGCAGCTGGCCAGGCGGTGTCGTGTCCCGGCTGGGGGTTTGGCGCGGGGCGCTGGATGTCAAAGGTCGGTGAGTCCTCGGGCTGTGAGCCGGGCGCGCGCCGCCGGGGGCTTCGTGGATCGATCGCGTCTAGGGCGACGACAGCGAGATCGGGCTCGATGATGCGGTCATAGGCGGCGAGCGCCTCGGCGGCCAGGGCGTCGAACACGCCGGGGACGCTCTTCGTCGACCGTACGGCAACGGCGGGTCGAGGACCTTCTCGCTCCCCGAGCTCCTGTTTCCGAACGGGCCATCGGACGAGTCGGCGGTGTGCCTGTCGGATTCGACCGGCCATTGGGCAACCAGGCCCCGCTCACGATTCTGTAGGGCCTCTACGGAGCCAGTCGTGTCAATCGCCCATCGTTCGGGGGTGGGCCCGCCGGGACTCCAATCACCGAGGCTCCCGAAGCCGCAACGACGGGCGCGGTGTCCAGCGCCGTCGGTGCGTCGGCCCCCGCGATCGGTGTGGCGCCTATCGGCACCCGTCGGCGCCGCCATCGTCGCGGGCGTCCTCCCGTCAGGTGTCGGTGGCGCCGATGCCGCCACGGTCACACCTCCACCTCGAATCGGCGCCACGATGGCGTCCGACGCCTCCAGCGCCACGTCGGTGCTCTTCGGAGGAAGCCGGAGCGGCGTTCTCAGGAACGACACCTGGGCCTGGAACGGCTCCGCGTGGCAGAAGCGGAAGGCGGCCACGCGGCCGCCGGTCCGGTATGGCGCTGCGATGGCGTCGGACCCCGACACCAAGGGCGTCGTCCTCTTCGGCGGCAAGGGTGACGCGGCGGACGACTCGGGCCAGTGCTGCCTGAACCGCGGTGACACCTGGAGCTGGCGCGGGTCGGCGGGAACGTGGACGCAGCGGTCGCCAGCGGTCAGCCCGCCTGCACGCTCGTGGGCGGCGATGGCGAGTGACAAGGCCAACGGCAACGTGGTGCTCTTCGGGGGCTTCACTGGCAACGCGCTGAGCGTGTGCACGCCGTCCCTCGCCGACACCTGGCTGTGGGACGGGGCGGCCGGCACCTGGACGCAGGCGTCGCCGGCCACCAGTCCGCCGCCGAGGTACTTCGCGGCGACGGCCTACGACGGCGCCACTGGAACCGTCGTGCTTTTCGGCGGTGTGGTACTGGGCGGCAGCGTGTCGACGTGTGGCCGTGCCAGCAACGATACGTGGGTGTGGGACGGATCGACGGGCACATGGACGCAGGTGACCCCGCCGGTCAGCCCGCCTGCTCGGGACCAAGCGACCATGTCGTACGACAAGGCCCGCAGGAAGGTGGTCCTCTACGGCGGAACAGGTGTCGGCGGAGCGCAGGACACGGCCACCTGGCTGTGGGACGGCGTCACCAGGACGTGGAGCCAGGCCGAGACGACCACGTCGCCCGGTCCAGTGCGGCAGGCCGCCATGGACTACCACGGTCCGAGTCAGAAGACCGTGCTGTTCGGCGGCGTCCTTCCCGGGTCAGAGTTCACCCTGAACGAGGCCACGTGGACGTGGAACAGCCTCAAGTGGCGGAAGTGGTGAGCGGCGGGGCGAACAGCCGGCGGTCCTTCCTCAAGACACTCGGCGGCGGCATGGCCGGGGCGGTGATCCTCCGCCCCGGCTTGGCCGGGGCGGAGGATGCCCAGACCGTCGAGGCGGCGGCGACCGAGGGCGGGTCCACCACCTTCGGGCGTATGTTCCCCGGCGAGCCGCCGTTCGCGGAGAACAGCCAGCCGTTGCGGGCGGCGCTGAAGGAGTTGGGCAGGCCGGGCGGCATCCTCGACGCCGGTGACGCCCTCGACCGCGGAGCGGCCGCCCTCATCGCCGACCCGACCCTCAACATGGTGAACCGCAACAACCCCACTCACACCACTGGCACCACTTTCATGGGCCAGTTCATGGACCACGACGTCACCTTCGACGCAACCTCCCGACTGGCCACCCCCACCGCCCCCAAGACGGTCACCAACGTGCGCACGCCGGCGTTCGACCTCGACACCGTCTACGGCGGCGGCCCCGTGGCCAGCCCCCAGCTGTACGACGGCACCGACGCGGTGAGGTTCAAGGTGGAGAGCGGCGGGCGCTTCGAGGACCTCCCCCGCGCGTCCGACAACAGCGCCATCATCGCCGATCCCCGCAACGACGAGAACCTGGTGATCTCCGGCCTCCACGCCGCCTTCCTCAAGTTCCACAACAACGCGGTGGACCTGGTTCGGTCGCAGGGCGTCTCCGACGTGCTCGAGGTGTTCGACGCCGCCCGCCGCCTCACCACCTGGCACTACCAGTGGATGGTCCTGCACGAGTTCCTGCCGCTGTTCATCGGCCAGGCGATGACCGACAAGATCCTCGCCCGGGGCCGCAAGCACTACCTGCCCACCACGGCGTTCATGCCCGTCGAGTTCCAGGGCGCCGCCTACCGTTTCGGCCACAGCATGATCCGCCCCTCCTACCCGGCCAACGCCACGGGGGACAACGGCACCCCCTTCATCGCTTTGATCTTCGATCCCGCCGAGATCGGCAAGGCGGATCCCAACGACCTCTCCGGGAGCAAGCGGGCCCCGAGGCGCTTCATCGACTGGAACGGCTTCTTCGACTTCGGCGACGGCCGGGTCGGGCAGAACAAGCGGGTGGACACCAGGATCTCGACTCCGCTGTTCAACCTTCCTCCTGCCACGATCCGGACGCCCGCGGGCGCCGAGCTCGGCCCCACCGCCCTGGCCCAGCGCACGCTGCTGCGCCACATCACGTGGGGGCTGCCGTCGGGTCAGCGGCTCGCCCAGCGCATCGGCGTGCCCGCGCTCACCAAGGCCGACCTGGCCGAGCTGAGCGGCCTGGGCCTCGGCCTTCGCGGGAGCACCCCGCTGTGGTACTACGTGCTTCGGGAGGCCGAGATCGCTACGGACGGCCTCCACCTCGGCCCGGTGGGCGGGCGCATCGTGGGTGAGGTGATCATCGGCCTCCTCCAGACCGATCCCGGCTCCTACGTCTCCGTCGACCCCGCTTGGGTGCCCACCCTACCCAGCCGCGGCGGGAGCGGCGATTTCCGCATGGCGGACCTCCTGACCTTCGCCGGCGTCGACCCGCTCAGCCGCACCGTGGCCACGCTCCCCTGACCATGCACCCAGGGGTGTATGGACGCTTTGAACACCTATTCGCGACGTACCCCCCTCCGGGCTACGAGGTTCTTGAGATTGGCGTTAGCCTTCGTCCAGATCATGCCCTGCTGGCCGCCTTTCAGCGTAGGTCGCCGGCTTTCGTCTGCACAGGCGTAAATCTCAACGTTCCTCCTGGCACGACGCTCCCATACGAAGTGGTTGAGGCTGACGCGAACAGGATGGAGGGGTTTGCTGACTCGTCTTTTGACGCGGTCCTTTGCAATGCGTTGTTGGAGCACGACCGTCACTTCTGGAGTACGCTCGAAGAGGTGCGTCGTCTCCTCCGTCCCAGAGGGCTGTTCTACGTGGGGGTTCCCGGCTTTCCCATGGTCAACAACGCGCTGCAGCGGGCCCTTCAGCGCGTGCCTCGGTCTAGGTTCCGGGCCGTACCGGGGGTAGTTCGGCTGTCGGAGAAGGCGTCGCTAAGTTCGCTGGCTGCCACACGCACGTTGATGTTTCATGCTTACCCTCACGACTACTACCGGTTCAGCGAACAGGCGGTGCGGGAAGCCTACGTTCCGCACGTCGGTTGACCGCTTCAGCGTGATTTTCGGGGTGACTGGGGAGCCGTGCTGTAGGCGCTCCTGGGGACCTTGAGAAGGCTGAGGAGCTGCTTCTGGAGAGG
>JBOGHR010000579.1:0-1714 GCA_050744905.1 Acidimicrobiales bacterium | reverse complement strand
GCGCCGAGCACGCCGGTGTCGCCGGCCACGTCGAGGAGCACGACGAGCCGCCAGTCGGCGACGGCGCCGGGCTCGGCCAGGAACGACAGCGCGGGGGCGGTCATGCGACCCTCCTCGGGTAGGTGCGGGCGGCCACCGCCACCAGCACGGCGGTCACGGCGGCGAGCACCGCGGCGTCGACCAGGAGGCGGTCGGGGCCGACCCCGACGAGCATCCGGCGCAGGGCCTCGACCTGGTAGGTGAGCGGGTTGACCCGGGCCACGGCCTGGAGCCAGCCCGGCATCAGGGAGACCGCGTAGAGGGCGTTGGAGGCGAACAGGAGCGGCAGGGTGATGAGCTGGCCCAGCCCCATGAACTGCTCGCGGGAGCGCACCACCGACGCGATGACCATCGAGAGGGAGGCGAACACGGTGGCGCCCAGGGCGCTGAAGGCGAGCGTGCCGAGCACCCCGGGCACGCTCCAGCGGACCTCGATGCCGGCCAGGGCCACGGCCACCAGCACGATGGCCACGTGGACGGTGGCCCGCGTGCCGGCGCCGGCCGCCTTGCCGAGGATCACCGCGCTGCGGGCCACGGGCGTGACCAGCACCCGCTGGGTGATCCCCAGGTCGCGCTCCCACACCACGGCCAGTCCGGCGAAGATGGCGATGAACAGGACCGACTGGGCCAGCACGCCGGGGACGATGAAGGTCTGGTAGCGCACGCCCTCGGTGGGCAGGCCCCGGGCCTTGGACAGGGCGGCGCCGAACACCAGCAGCCACAGCAGGGGCTGGGCGGTCCGGGTGACGAGCACGGTCGGCTCGCGCCGCACCCGCACCACCTCGGCCGCCACCATGGCGCCCACCGTCGCCGCGTAGCCGGCGGCCGCCTGGCGGGCCGACGGCCGCGGGACGGGCTCAACCCAGGCGTCGGGCGGTGCGGCGGCGGCGCGCGATCTCACGGATCCCTCCTCTCGGGTCCTCCCCGCCCCCGGCGACGAGGTGGAGGAAGACGCTCTCCAGGTTGCCGCCGGGGCGGCCGCTGGCCGCCCGCAGGTCCGGCAGGGTGCCCTCGGCCAGCACCCGGCCGGCGGCCATCACCGCCACCCGGGCGCAGTGCTGCTCGGCCTCCTCCATGGCGTGGGTCGTCACCACCAGCGTCGTGCCCGACGCCTCCTGCAGCTCGTGCAGGTGCTCCCACACCCGGCGCCGGGCGGCGGGGTCGAGCCCCACCGTCGGCTCGTCGAGGAACAGCACCCGAGGCTGGTGCAGGAGGCCGCAGGCGATCTCCAGGCGGCGCAGCATCCCGCCCGAGTACGTCCGGGCCAGGCGGCCGGCGGCGTCGGCGAGGCCCATCCGGTCGAGCACCTCGTCCACCCGGGGCCGCCGCTCGGCCCGGGGCAGGTTGTAGAGGCGGGCGAACAGCAGGACGTTCTCCCGCCCGGTGAGGGACCCGTCGGCCGACACCGCCTGGGGCACGTAGCCGATGACGCGCCGGACCACGGCCGGCTCGGCGGCCACCTCGTGGCCCAGCACCCAGGCGTGGCCGCTGGCCGCCCGCACCAGGGTGGTGAGCACCCGCAGCACCGACGTCTTGCCGGCGCCGTTGGGCCCGAGCAGGCCGAACACCTCCCCCGCCTCCACGGCGAACGAGGCGCCCCGCACGGCCTCCACGTCGCCGTAGCGCACGACGACGCCGTCGGCGACGACCGCCCTCACCGCCGCTCCCCGCCGGG
>JBOGHR010000578.1:0-3737 GCA_050744905.1 Acidimicrobiales bacterium | reverse complement strand
CTCGGGGGCGGCGGCGGTGACCTTGCCGTCGCTCGGGTCGCCGTCGTCGCGCACCAGCAGGAACGTGAGGGCCGCCCCGACGACGAACACGGCGGCGCCGACGGCGATCAGAGCGGTGGAACGGTTGCGGGCCATGCGTCCTCCGATGGACTAGCGGACCTTCCGGTGGGCCAAGGGTTCTCTCGGCAGGTGAGGGGGAGGTCTGCATGGCGCCGCCGGGCCCTTTGCCCGTGGCCCGATCGTGCTGGTCACGGCCGGGCTGGCCACGCCCCGGACGGGCCATCGGGGACCACGCCGGCCACGCGAATGAGCCGTTCGCGCTATGGGGGGGCAGGGCGGTCGTGCCGATAGTCCCCCGACAGGTCGGGGCGACAGGAGGCTGGTGTGGGCCGTCGATGGTGGAGCGGCGCCGCAGGGCGCGGGGGACGGGGCGAGCGGGGCAGCGTGCTGGTGGAGTTCTCGCTGGTGTTCGCCCTCTTCGTGCTGGTGATCTACGCCCTCATCACCTTCGGGGTGATCCTGGCGGCGAAGAACAGCCTCACCCACGCCGCCGCCGAGGGCGCCCGGGCCGCGGTGGCGGTGGTGGACGATCCCATGACGCCCGACGACGAGCGGGTCGAGCGGGCCAAGGAGAAGGTGGGGCAGTCGCTCGACTGGTTCGGTGCGAGCTACGAGCCGGGGGACACGGCGGCGTCGGTCGGGGCCTGCGGCACCGCCCAGTGCATCACGGTCACGATCACCTACCCCTACGAGACCCGGCCCATCGTCCCGCCCGCCCCGGGCCTGGGCCTGGTCATCCCGTCCGACCTCACCTCGACGGCGGTCGTCGAGCTCACCGACTAGGAGCCACCACACGTGCGAAGGCTGCGGTTCCCCGGCGCCCGGCGCGACCAGCGGGGGGTGGTGCTCGTGATGGCCGTCCCCGCCCTCGTCCTCGCCCTCACCGCCATGGCCCTGTCGGTCGACATCGGGCGCCAGGTGCTGGAGAAGCGGGACCTCCAGAAGGTGGCCGACCTGGCCGCCCTCGACGCGGCGCGCGACCTCGGCGCCGTGCAGGCGGCGGCCGAGGCCTCGGGGGCCCGCAACGGCTTCGACGTGGGCGCCGCTGGCCACTCCCTGGTGGCCGAGCGGGGCGCGGTGGACGCCACCCGGGCCTTCACCGTCGACCCGGCCGGCGACGCCGTGCGGGTGACGGTGTCGGCCGGCGTCGACTACATCTTCGCCCCCGGCTCCCGCACGGTGACGGCGCGGGGGGTGGCGCAGCGGCCGGGGTCCACGCCGCCGCCGCCCCCGCCGCCGGCCGACGACCCGGTGCCCAATGCCGGGTTCACCCTGGGCTCCACCCTGGCGTCGATCGACACCACCAAGGCGTCGCTGCTCGACGCCGTGCTGGGCCGGTGGATGGAGGGGACGGCGGGGGTCGGCGGCGCGGCCGACGTGGTCGGCTGGCAGGGCCTCGTCGACTCCGAGGTCACCGTCGACGCCCTGCGCGGCCAGCTCGAGCTGCTCGAGTCGGGCGTGCAGTTCGGCACCGTCGACCAGCTGCTGGCCGCCGAGCTGACCCTGGCCCAGCTGGCCCAGGCCACCGCCAACGCCCTCAACGCCGCCGGCGACGGCGACGCCGCCCTCTACGCCGGGCCGGCCGGCATCGTGGCCCAGGCCACCACCACCGCCACCTTCCGGCTGGGAGACCTGCTCACGGTGGCCGAGGGCTCGGGCGACGCCGCGCTGGCCACCGAGCTCAACGCCTGGGACCTGCTCGTCGGCAGCGCCATGGTCGCCAACGGGACCAACCTGGTGTCGGTCCCGAACATCGGCATCTCCGTCCCCGGGCTGGGGGCGACCTCGCTCAGCCTCAAGGTGATCGAGGCCAAGAGGACCTACGTCGGCCCGGCGGGAGGCAGCGTCAGCACCGCCCAGGTGGAGATGACCCTGACGCCCACCCTCGACCGGCCCCTCGCCGTCACCGGGCTGGCCGACGCCCGCCTGACGGGCGCCTTCCCGTTCAGCCTGGCGGCGGCCGGGGCGACGGGGACGCTGTCGTCGATCACCTGCTCGGGCGGGGGCGACGGGGTCCGGGTCACCACCGACCTCCAGCCGTTCTCGGCCTCCACCGCGGCCACCCTGGGCGTCAGCGCCGCCGTCCTCGGCGTCCCCGTCCCGGTGGCCAGCGTCGCCACCTCCGGCGGCCTGGCGGCCGTCGACCCCACGCCCGAGGACGTCGACTTCGCCTACCCGGGCCAGTTCACGCCGACGGCCACCGGCCGGCGGGTGGGGTCCTCGCCCCTCGGGCTGGCCGGCGGCTCCAGCTTCGACGCCACGGTGACGTCGCTCGGCGTGCTCGACCTGCCCCCCGACCTGGGCGCGGTCGTGGCCGCCGACCTGAAGCTGGTGGTGGGCCTGCTCGACGAGCACGTGATGTCCCACCTGCACCGCAACCTCGGGGTCAGCGTCGGGGTGGCCGACGTGGCGGCGCTCAAGGCGGCGTTCGACCACGGATGCGCCAACCCGGTGCTCCCGCCGACCACCACGACTACGACCACGACGACCACCTCCACCACCCCGCCCCCGCCCGAGCTCGTCGGCTAGATCTTCGACCTCATTCGTTCGCTTCGCTCACTCCATTCGGTCGAGTTGGATCGTGCTCCGGCGGGCGAGGCGAGCTCGCGCCGCCTCCGCCCTGTCCCTTCTCGGTGTCCGCAGCCGCAGAGGCCGCCTGCGGCGGCGAGGGCGGCCACCGACCTTGCCGCTGCGAACGCGGCGAAGGCGTGTGGCCAGGGCACCAGCCGGACCTGACCGTGACGGGTCCGCCCACGCTCGCCGCCGCGCCCGGTCCCGTTCGTCGGGCTTGCACCCCGTCGCCGCTGCCCCGGGAATGGCGCCGCCCGGGGCGTCGTTGTGGGAGGCGAGCACCGTCCCCCGCCGATGGGCGAGGGGCGGGCCCCGACAGGAACGTGACACTTGGGGGGCGGCGATGTGCTTCTCCGCGGAGATGGACGTGGCGGCCGGGGTGGCCGTCGGCGCCATCGGCGTCGACGCGCTGCGCCACGTGCGCCGCCCCCGCGACCTCCCGCTGGGCGCCCTGCCCCTGCTGCTCGGCGCCCACCAGCTCACCGAGGCCTTCGTGTGGTGGGGGGACAGCGGGCGGGTCGCCGCCTCCACCGCCCGCACCGCGGTGTTGGCCTACGTGGGCGTCGCGTACGTGGTGCTCCCGCTGCTGGTGCCCCTCGGGGTCCTGGCGGTGGAGCCCGACCCGTTCCGCCGCCGGGCGCTGGCCAGGTTCGCCGCCCTCGGCGCCGCCGTCTCGGCGCTCTACCTGGAGGCGATGCTCGACGGAACGGTCACCGCGGTGGTCGAGGCGAACCGCATCGCCTACCACACCGGCCTGCGCCACGGCGGCATCGTGGCCGGGCTGTACATGGTGGCGACGGTGGGCGCCCTGCTCGCCTCGGGCCACCGCCGCATCGTGGCGTTCGGGAAGGCCAACCTCCTCGCCCTGCCCATCCTGTCGCTCGCCTACAGCGAGGCGCTGGCGTCGCTGTGGTGCGCGTGGGCCGCCGTCACCAGCGTCATCATCGCCGCCCACCTGCGCGAGGCGGCCACGCAGCCCCCAGCCGCAGCCGGCGACAACGAGGGGGCGGGCGCCGGCGGCCTGAACGGGGCCGCCGGGCTGGCGGCGGGAGACGTCTGATCGGGGCGGGAGCCGCCACGCCGGCCACCACGACGCGGGCGCCGGC
>JBOGHR010000577.1:0-1754 GCA_050744905.1 Acidimicrobiales bacterium | reverse complement strand
AACACGGCCTGGCCGGGACGGGCCTCGGCCGGCGACCGCTCCAGGGGCGCCACCCCGGCCGTGTCGACGCTGAGGACGGCCAGGTCGCCGTCCACGTCCACCCCCGCCACCCGCGCCGTCTCCACCCGGCCGTCGGCGAAGGCGACCGTCGCCTGCGGGCCCCGCAGGTTGTGGGCGTTGGTGACCACCACGCCCTCGCCCGCCACCACGCCGGCGCCCCGCCCGCCGCCCCGGCCGATGCGCACCACCGCCGGCACCACCCGGGCCGCCACCCCGGCCGCCGCCTGCTCCAGCTCCTCCAGTACCGTCATGGTCACTCCTCGCTTGCTATTCGCTAGTCCCTTGCTGGTTGCTACCATACACCGGTGCACGGGACCGGGGAAGCGGCGACAATGGGCGCCGTGCCCGCCCCCCCTCCCCCGCCCGGCGCCCAGTCGCCGCTCGAGCGGGCCGTGGCCCGGGTGGGCGACCGCTGGAGCCTGCTGGTCGTGGCCGCCCTGCTCGACGGCCCCCGCCGCTTCGGCGAGCTGCAGGAGGCGGTGGCCGGCATCGCCACCAACGTGTTGAGCGGCCGGCTCAAGCACCTGGAGCGGGAGGGGGTGGTGGTGGCCGAGGCCTACTCGGCCCGCCCGCCCCGCTTCTCCTACCGGCTCACCGCCGCCGGCCGCGACCTGGCCGGCCCCCTCCACCTCCTGGCCCGGTGGGGGGCGGCGGACGCCGACCAGGACGGCCCGGCACACGCCGCCTGCGGCACCGCCCTGGAGCCCATCTGGTGGTGCCCGACGTGCCGCCGCCCGGCCGACGGCCCCGGCGACGAGGGCGACCTGGCGTACGCGTAGGCGCCGGGGCCGGAGAACCCCGGGACCCTGTGTAGGAAACGACACGGGAACGGTGTCGTTTCCGGCACAGGACCGGGCCGGGGCCCGGGGGCGGCCCGCCACCCCACCACAGGCCCTACCCTGGCCAGCGGCCGGACGGGGAGGCGCCGTGGACGTCATCGAGACCGAGGGGCTGCGCAAGGTCTACCGCCGGCTGCGCGGGACCGACACGGTCGCCGTCGACGGCCTCGACCTGGCCGTCCCCGAGGGCGGCGTGTTCGGCTTCCTGGGGCCCAACGGCTCGGGGAAGACGACGACCATCCGCTGCCTGCTGGGGCTGGTGCGCCCGTCGTCGGGGAGGGCCCGGCTCCTGGGAGCCGACGTGGCCGGCGGGCTGCGGGGCGTCATCGGGCGGGTCGGGTCGATCGTCGAGGCCCCGGCCCTGTTCCCGACCTTCTCGGGCCGGCGCAACCTGAGGCTCCTCGGCCGGCTGGAGGGGATCGGGCCGAGGGCGGTGAGCGACGCGCTGGAGCGGGTGGGGCTGGCCGAGCGGGCCGACCACCTGGTCCGGACCTACTCGCTGGGCATGCGCCAGCGCCTGGGGATCGCCGCCGCCCTGCTCAAGGACCCCGCCGTGCTCATCCTCGACGAGCCCGCCAACGGCCTCGACCCCGCCGGCATCAAGGAGATCCGCCAACTGGTCCGCCGCCTGGGCGACGAGGGCCGGACGGTGTTCGTGTCCAGCCACCTGCTGACCGAGATCCAGGCCACCTGCGACCGGGTGGCCATCCTCACCCGCGGCCGGTGCGTGGCCGCCGGCCCGGTCGATCAGGTCCTCGCCGCCGGGCGGGCCGGGTCGCTGGTCGCCCGCCTCGACGACCTGGCCGCCGGCGCCGCCGCCCTGGCGGCGGCCGGCATCGACGCCCGGGTGGTGGG
>JBOGHR010000576.1:0-4342 GCA_050744905.1 Acidimicrobiales bacterium | reverse complement strand
GGCCGCCGCCCCGGCCGAGGACACGACGGCGGGCCCCGCCAGCCCGAGCTGGAAGCGCACGGCCGCCGACCACACCGCCACCGCCCCGGCGATGTGGATGCCCACCAGCAGGGGGGGCACGCCGGTGAAGTACTGGGCGTAGCCCACGGCCCCCTGGGCCAGCAGCACGGCCAGCAGCACCGCCCCCCGGCGCTGGACGACCCACGGCGCCCGGGACCGGCGGAGCAGGGCCAGCGTGGTGACCACCAGGGCCAGCAGGCCCACCACCGCCAACCCGTGGACCTGGGCGGCCCGGTGCAGCGACACGCCGAGGCGGGGCGTCTCCCGGTCGCCGGCGTGCGGCCCGGCGGCGGTGACGACCGTGCCCAGGAGGATGACCACCGCGGTGGCCGCCGTCACCGCCGCCCCGAGCGCCCGCAGCCCGGTCGCCACCAGCGGGCGGCGGGGGGCGCCGTCGGGCTGCCCGGCCCGCCAGTGGAGGACCAGGGCGTCGGCCAGGATGGCGATGGAGAGCAGGAAGTGGCCCATGACCAGGGGCGGCGCCAGCTCGAAGAGCACGGTGAGGCCGCCCAGCACGATCTGGGCCACCACGCCCGCCACCAGCCCGGCGGACAGCCACACCAGGTCGTGCCGGCGGGGCGACCGGCGCAGCGAGCCGAGCACGGCCACGATGACCGCCACCGACACCACGCCGGTCACCGTGCGGTTGACGAACTCCACCATGGCGTGCTTCTCGAGGGGGGCGACGATGCGGGTGCCGTCGCAGGTCGGCCAGTCGGGGCAGCCCAGCCCCGAGCCGGTGAGGCGCACGGCGCCGCCGGTGACCACGATGAAGGCGAGGGACAGCAGGGCGACGAGGGTGACGCGCCGGTAGGCGGAGGGCGACAGCGTGCGGCGGGCCATCCCGACGATGGTAGGGAGCGCTCCCGGGCGTCGGCCAGACGCCGGGACCGACCCCCGCTTTTGTCGTCCCGCCGGGCCTCCCCGTAATGTGCCACCCGAAATGGCCGTGACCACCGCCTCCATCCGGCCGCGCACCCGCGTGTCGGCGTACGTGGCGCTGACCAAGCCCCGGATCATCGAGCTGCTGCTCGTCACCACCGTGCCGACCATGATCGTGGCCGCCCGCGGGCTGCCCCCGGCCCGGCTGGTGCTCGTCACCCTGGTCGGCGGCACGCTGGCGGCGGGCGGGGCCAACGCCATCAACATGTACGCCGACCGGGACATCGACCGCATCATGAAGCGGACCCGCAACCGGCCCCTGGTCACCGGGGAGATCGAGCCCGGCCACGCCCTGGTCTTCGCCATCGCCCTGGAGGTGGCCGCCTTCGCCATCCTGTGGTCGGCCGTCAACCTGCTCAGCGCCCTCCTGGCCGTGAGCGCCACCGCCTTCTACGTCTTCGTCTACACCCTCTGGCTCAAGCGCACGTCGACCAGCAACATCGTCGTGGGCGGCGCCGCCGGCGCCGTGCCCGTGCTGGTCGGGTGGTCGGCCGTGACCGGCAGCCTGGGCGTCGCCCCCCTGGTGCTGTTCGCCATCGTCTTCGTGTGGACCCCGCCCCACTTCTGGGCGCTCGCCATCCGCTACCGCGATGACTACGCGGCCGCCGGGGTGCCGATGCTGCCGGCGGTGGCCTCGATGGACGAGACGTGCCGCCAGATCGAGCTCTACACCGTCGCCCTGGTGGCCGCGTCGGTCATGCTCGTCCCGGTGGCCGGCATGGGCCTGCTCTACCTGGCGTCGGCCGCCGTGCTCGGGGCCCTGTTCCTCCGCCACGCCTTCGGGCTGCGGCGCGACCCCACCACCGGGCGGGCCATGCGCCTGTTCGGCTGGTCCATCACCTACGTCACCCTGCTGTTCTCCGCCATGGCCCTGGACCAGCTCCTCCGATCCCTTTGAGCTGCCCGTGACGATCACCGAGACCCGGCCCGACGACGTCGCGCCGCCCCCGCCGCCCGCCCCCGCCCCGGCCGGGTCGGAGCCCCTCCCCGCCACCGCCGACCACAAGCGGCTGGGCCTGCTCTTCCTGGCCGGCGCCCTGGCGTTCCTCGTGGTCGGCGGCGTGGTGGGCCAGGTCCTGCGGGGCGAGCTGGCCGACGAGGGCGTGTCCATCGTGGGCGGCAACTACGGGCGCCTGTTCTCCCTGCACGCCACCGTGTCGGCCCTGCTCTTCCTGGGCCCGGCGTGGATCGGGCTGGCCACCTACGTGGTGCCCCTCCAGATCGGCGCCGGCCGCCTGGCCCTGCCCCGGATGCACGCCTTCTCGGCCTGGCTCTACCTGTGCGGGGGCGGCCTGCTGGTGGCGGCCTACCTGCTGGGGCCGCCGGTCGGCCTCGGCATCGCCGACGCCCGCCCCATGGTCGCCCCCGAGGGCGGGGCCACCAAGGCCAACGCCCTGGCCATCACCAGCATGGCGCTGGTCGCCGTCGCCATGGTCGCGGCGTCGGTGAGCCTGGCCGTCACGGTCCTCAAGCTCCGCACCCCGGGCCTGACCCTGCGCCGCCTGCCCATGTTCGCCTGGTCGACGCTGGTCACCGGCATCGCCACCGTCGTCGCCACGCCGGTGTTCCTGGGCGGGCTGCTCCTCCTCTTCATCGACCAGCGCCTGGGCGCGCGCTTCTTCGCCCCCGACAACGTGGCCGGCCAGACGGTGTGGCAGCACACGCTGTGGCTGTTCGGGCGGCCCGAGGTGTTCCTCCTGTTCGTTCCCGGGCTGGGGGCCGCCTGCGACATCGTCGCCACCCACGCGCATCGCCCCCTGCTCAGCCTGGCCGCCGCCCGGGCCCACATCGCCCTGTTCGCCGTCCTCGCCTTCGGGTCGTGGGCGGCCGGCACCGAGGTGGCCGACGCCATCGTGCTGCCCACCCACACCCCGCTGACCGCCCTGGTGGCCGTGCCCCTCGCCGTGCTGGTGCTGGTGTGGCTGGGCACGGTGGCCAAGGGCCGCCCCCGGGTGCAGATGCACCCCAGCCTCACCTTCGTCGCCGGCTTCGTCGCCCTGTGCGCGGTGGGCGCCCTGCACGTGCTCGCCGCCGCCGCCGCCGGCGTGGAGGGGGCGGCGTGGACCACCGGCCACCTCCACACCGTCGCCTTCGGGGCGCCCACCCTGCTGCTCGCCGGCGCCGTCCACCACTGGGCGCCCAAGCTGTTCGGCCGGGCCCTGTCGCCCGGCCTGGGCCGGGTGGCGTTCCTCGGCCTGTTCGGCGGCTTCCTCCTCATGGGCCTGGGCAGCTACCTGGCCGGCTACGACGGCGCCCCCAACCACGTCCGGGACTTCGGCTTCTCGACCAGCGCCTCGACCTACGGCCTCCTGGCCGCCGTCGGCGGGCTCGTGACCCTCCTCGGGGCCCTCGCCCTGGTGGTCGACGTGGCCCGGGCCCTGGCCGGGCGGGCGACGGCGTCGACCGCCGACGACCCCTACGGCGGGCTCACCCTGGAGTGGGCCACGTCCTCGCCGCCCCCCGCCCAGGGCTTCGACGCCGTGCCCGAGGTCCGCTCCGCCCACCCCCTGCTCGACCTGCGCTCGTCGGAGGCGGCCGGTGGCTAGCCCCGCCCTCGCCCTGCCCCCCGCTGGCGGAGACCGCCCCCGCTGGGTGCTCACCATGGCCGTGCTGTTCCTGGCCGCCGGGGGCGCCATGACCTTCGCCGCCCTGCTCGGCGCCTACCTCCACCTGCGCCGCCTGGCCAGCCCGTTCCCGCCGCCCGACGCCGACATCGACCAGTACTGGGGCAACGTGGCGATGATCACCATGCTCATGGGGTCGGTGACCGTGGAGTGGGCGCGCTCGGCCCTCGACCGGGGCCAGCGCAAGGAGGCCCTCGCCGCCTTCGGCGTCACCGTCGGCCTGGGGCTCGCCTTCTTGAACCTGGTGTCGTTCGCCGCCGGCCACGTGGAGTTCGACGCCGTCACCCATCCCTACGGCACCGTGGTCGCCGCCCTCACCATGCTCGTCGGGCTGGTGGTCGGCCTGTCCGTCGCCTTCGTCACCCTCACCCTGTTCCGGGTCGCCGGCCGCCAGCTCCTCGAGCCGGGGGCCGACCAGCCGCGGGCCACCGCCTGCGCCTGGCACTTCGCCACGATCGCCTCGGTGGCCGTGTGGTACACGGTCATCGTCCTGAAGTAGGCCGCCGATGCTGAACCCCGCCTCCAAGCTGCTCCTGGCCATGGCCGCCGCCGGCGGCGCCACCGGCCTCCTGTACCACGTGGCGGTCGACGAGCGGGCGGGCGTGGTCCTGCTGCTCGCCCTGGGCGTGGCGGCGCTGGCCATGGCCGTCGTCACCACCGGCAGCGCCGTCCCCGACGAGGCGCCCGTCGTCGCCCCCGACGCCCCCGCCCCCGAG
>JBOGHR010000575.1:0-7837 GCA_050744905.1 Acidimicrobiales bacterium | reverse complement strand
AGGGCCCCTCCCGGGTCATCGACGTGGGCGAGGCCCGGCGGGCCTTCGCCGGGGCCACCCGGCGGGCGGTGGAGGTGCGCGACCGGGGGTGCTTCCACCCCACCTGCGACGAGCCGGCCGGGCGCTGCCAGATCGACCACGTCGAGCCCTGGTCGGCCGGGGGGGCCACGGTGGCCGCCAACGGCCGGCCCGCCTGCGGGTTCCACAACCGGGCCCGCCACCGGGGCCCACCGCCGGCGGGCTGATCAGCGACGGTGGGGCCGGTGGGACTCCCGCTGTCGCGGTTGCTCAGCACCCACGGCTACGGATGGACCGGGGAGCGCCGCAATTGAGGCGCCGCGGGCTCCGGCATCTGGCACAGTCGGTCGGGTGGACGAGCGACCGGTGCTCGAGGCCCGCGGCCTGGTGAAGGCGTTCGGGCGAACCCTGGCGGTCGACGGCGTGGACCTCACCGTCGCCGCCGGCGAGCGGGTCGCGCTCCTGGGCGCCAACGGGGCGGGCAAGACGACCACCCTGCTGATGCTGCTCGGGGCGGTCACGCCCGACGCCGGGTCGGTCGAGGTCCTCGGCCGGCGGCTGCCGGCCGGCCGCTCGGCCGCCATGGCCCAGGTCGGCTTCGCCGCCGGCTACCTGCCCCTGCCCGCCCACCTCACCGTGCGCGAGGCGCTCGACGTGTTCGCCCGCCTCTACGGCGTCGGCGAGCCGGGCTCAGCCGTGGCCGCCGGCCTCGGCCGCTTCGGGGTGGCCCACCTGGCCGAAAAGACGGCCACCGACCTGTCCTCGGGGCAGCGGACGCTGGTGGGCATCGTCAAGGCCACCCTCCACCGGCCCCGCCTGCTCGTCCTGGACGAGCCGACCGCCTCCCTGGACCCCGACGTCGCCCGCCGCGTGCGCGAGGGCCTGGAGCGCGCCTGCGCCGAGGACGGGACCGCCCTGCTCGTCACCAGCCACAACATGACCGACGTGGAGCGGGTGTGCGGGCGGGTCGTGTTCCTGTCCGCCGGCCGGGTGGCGGCCGACGGCGCCCCGACCGAGGTGGCCGCCCGCTTCGGGCGGGCCAGCCTCGAGGAGGTCTTCGTCCACCTCGCCGGCGAGGAGGCGGGATGAGCTCCACCGCGACCCTCGACCGCCGCCGGGTCCTGGCCATCACCCGCCGCCACCTGCTCGTGCTGCGGCGCGCCCCGCAGGCGTGGTTCGACGTGCTCATCTGGCCGGCGGTCGACACCGTGATCTGGGGGTCGATCGGGGTGTTCGTGGACCAGCAGGGCGGCGCCGCCCGGGCCGGCGCCCCCTACATGCTGTCGGGGATCCTTCTCATGCACGTCCTGTACCAGTCCAACGTGTCGGTCTCGACGGCGTTCCTCCAGGAGACGTGGTCCCGCAACCTGATGAACCTGATGGTCACGCCGCTGCGCGAGGTCGAGTTCCTGGCCGGCGTCGGCCTCTACGCGCTCGGCAAGCTGACCCTCGGCCTGTCCATGGTGGCGGCGGCGGCCTGGGGCCTCTACGCGTTCGACATCACGTCGGCCGGCTGGGGACTGGTGCCGGTGGTGGCCGTGCTGATGCTCACCGGCTTCACCATCGCCATGGTGGTCGTCGGCGTCGTGCTGCGGTTCGGGCACGGGGCCGAGATCGTGACGTGGGGGCTGCTGTTCGTGGTCGTGGCCCTCTCCGGGGCCTTCTACCCGCCCGAGGCCCTCCCCGGCGCCCTGCGCCCGCTGTCGGGGCTGCTCCCCTCCACCCACGCCTTCACCGCCGCCCGCACGGCCCTCGACGGCGACCCCTTCCCGTGGGACCGCATCGCCGTGGCCGCCGCCGGCCTGGCCGTCGCCGTCCCCGCCGCGGTGGCCTTCCTGCTGCGGATGCTGCGCGTCTTCCGGGCCCGGGGCTACATCACCCGCTACAGCTGACCCGTCGCCGGCACATCGTCGGCCGGCCCCGCCGCTGTTCGTGGGGCCGGGCCCAGCGGCCGGCGTGGCCGGCTGCGTCCTGGTGAGGGGAGGCGCCTGCGAGGGCGAGCTGCCTACAACCCCAGCTCGGCCCGGATGGCGCCGCCGTCGGCGTCGACGACGGTGGGGACGGCGATCTGGCCGATGGCGATGTCGGGGTCCTTCAGCCCGTGGCCGGTGAGCACGCACACCACCGTGGCGCCGGCGGGCGCCCCCACCTTGAGGAGGCCGGCCACCGAGGCGGCCGACGCCGGCTCGCAGAACACCGACTCCATGGCGGCCAGGAACCGATAGGCGTCGAGGATCTCCTCGTCGGTGACGGCGGCGATGGCCCCGCCCGACTCGGCGGCGGCGGCGGTGGCGCCGTACCAGGAGGCGGGCTTGCCGATGCGGATGGCGGTAGCGACCGTGTCGGGGTCGTCGATCGGGTGCCCGGCCACGATGGGCGCCGCCCCCGCCGCCTGGAAGCCCATCATGGCCGGCAGGCGCGACGACCGGCCCGCCTCCCGGTACTCCAGGTAGCCCTTCCAGTAGGAGGTGATGTTGCCGGCGTTGCCCACCGGGATGAAGTGTTGGTCGGGGGCGTCGCCCAGGGCGTCGACCACCTCGAACGCCCCCGTCTTCTGGCCCTCGATCCGGAACGGGTTCACCGAGTTCACCACGATGACCGGGGCGGTCTCCCCCAGGTCGCGGACGATGTCGAGGGCGACGTCGAAGTTGCCCCGGACCTGGAGGACCTTGGCCCCGTGGATCAGCGCCTGGGCCAGCTTGCCCAGGGCGATGTGGCCGGCGGGGATGAGCACGGCGCAGGTCAGCCCGGCGCGGGCGGCGTAGGCGGCGGCGGACGCCGAGGTGTTCCCGGTCGACGCGCAGACCACCGCCTTGGCCCCGTCCTCCACCGCCTTGGAGATGGCCATGGTCATGCCCCGGTCCTTGAACGAGCCGGTGGGGTTGAGGCCCTCGTACTTGAGGAGCACCCGGGCGCCCACCCGGTCGCTCAGCCGGGGGGCGGCGATCAGCGGCGTGCCGCCCTCGTGGAGGGTGACCACCGGGCTGGCGTCGGCGACCGGCAGGAAGTCGCGGTACTCCTCGATGACGCCCCGCCAGGCCGGCCGGCGCCCGGCGGCGGTCACTCCGGCCCCACGACGCGGACCAGGCTGCCGATGCGCTTGACGGCGTCCAGATGGCGCAGCCCGTGCAGGGTGGCCTGGACGTCGCGCTCCAGGGCCCGGTGGGTGATGAACACCAGGCGGGCCTCGTCGCCCAGGCCCTCCTGCTCCATGGAGCGGATCGACACCCCGTGCTCGCCGAACACGGCGGCCACGGCGGCCAGGACGCCGGGGCGGTCGACCACGTCGAGGTTCAGGTAGAACTGCGACGACAGCTCGTCGATGGCCCGGAACCGGCCCTTGCGCGGCGCCCCGGTGCGGCCGCTGCTCCGCGACCGCAGGTTGTGGGCGGCGTCGACCAGGTCGCCCAGCACGGCGCTGGCCGTGGGCATGCCGCCGGCGCCCCGCCCGTAGAGCATCAGCTCCCCCACCGCCTCGCCCTCGACGAACACGGCGTTGAACGAGTCCCGCACGGCGGCCAGCGGGTGGGTGGCGGGGATCATGGCCGGGTGGACCCGGACGGCGACCGCACCGTCGACCCGCTCCACGATGGCCAGCAGCTTGACGACGTACCCCATCCGGCGGGCCACGTCGATGTCGCCCGGGGTGATGCCGCTGATGCCCTCCCGGTAGACGTCGCCGGCGACCACGTCGACCCCGAAGGCGATGGTGGCCAGGATGGCGGCCTTCGCCCCGGCGTCGAAGCCCTCCACGTCGGCCGTCGGGTCCCGCTCGGCGTAGCCCAGGCCCTGGGCCTCCGACAGGGCGTCGCCGTAGGAGGCGCCGTCCTCGGTCATCCGGGTGAGGATGTAGTTCGTCGTGCCGTTGACGATCCCCATGATCCGGGTGATGCGCTCGCCGGCCAGTGACTCCCGCAGAGGGCGGATGAGCGGGATGCCGCCCGCCACCGACGCCTCGTACAGCAGGTCGACCCCGGCGGTGGCCGCCGCCTCGAACAGCTCGGCGCCCACGTTGGCGAGCAGCTCCTTGTTGGCCGTCACCACCGGCTTGCCCTGCTTGAGGGCGGCCAGCACGAGCTTGCGGGCCGGCTCGATCCCGCCGATGAGCTCGACCACCACGTCGACGTCGGGGTCGGCGACCACCGACTCGGCGTCGTGGGTGAGGGACCCTTCGGGCAGCTCCACCACCCGCTCGCGGGCCACGTTGCGCACCGCCACCCGGGTGATCTCGAAGCGGAGGCCGGTACGCCGGGCGATGCCGTCGGGGTCGCCGGCGAGGAGCTGCACGAGCGCGCCGCCGACGTTGCCGCAGCCGAGGAGCCCGATGCGCACGGGGGAGGGGTCGAGCGCGTCCATCCTCGAACGGTAACCCCGATGGCGCCCCCCCGGCCCCGGCGGCCGACGGGTCGGTGGTGCACCACGCGGCTCGCCGATCTCGACAAAGCTGTCGGGGTGGGCCCGGGGCAGGCGATCGCCGACGACGACCTCGGCCCGCCCGCCGCGCCCGGCGGGCCGTATCGTGGTGCGAGGACCAGCGAAGGGCGTTCGGCATGACGCTGGAGACGCTCGCCACCTCGGACCGGGTCGTCGCCGGTCCCGACCGGCGGGTCGTGACCGCGCTGTGCGTGCTCGCCGCGGTGGGCGGCGCGGTCGTCGCCGCGGTGGCGGCCGCCGCCTCCGAGCCGACGTCGGGGCACCCGGGCCGCTCGCTGCTCTTCGGGCTCGGCATCGCCGCCCTCCAGATCGCCCCGGTGCGGGTGTCCCACGAGGGCCAGGGCGAGTACCTCCACCTGGAGGAGGCCTTCCTCGTCCCCATGGCGCTCTACCTGACCCCGCCCGAGACCCTGGCGGCGCTGGGGGCGGCGGTGGCCGTGGGCGAGGCCTGGCACCGGCGGGGCTGGCCCAAGGGCATGTTCAACGTCGGCCAGACCGTCGCCGCCGCCGGCCTGGGGCTGGGCGTCGGCCGCCTGCTCGGCGCCCGCGCCGGCGACCTGTCGGACCAGGCCCTGTTCGGGGCGGCCGCCGGCGGGCTCACCTACTCGGCGGCGTCCATGCTCCTCGTCGCCGGCGTGATCGCCGTGGCCGGGCGCACGGCCTACCTCGACGTCGTGCGGGACGGCACCGTCGTCCGCCTGGCGACGTGGACGATGTCGCTGGCCGTCGGCGTGCTCATCGCCGCCGCCCTGGAGGGCCGCCTGTGGCTCCTCGTGCTCATGGCGGCGCCCGTCGCCATGTTCCAGGCGGCGTCCAGCCGGGCGTTCAGCTCCTTCAACGAGCGGCGCGACATCGAGCGGCTGTACGAGGCGGCCGGCTCCATCCGGTCGAGCATGGAGTCGGAGCGGATCGTCACCGCCGTGCTCACCTCCGCCCAGCGCCTGCTCGACGCCACCGAGGCCCGCCTGGTCCCCACCGCCACGCCGCCCGCCGTCGGGGCGCTGCGGGCCCGGGTCGACGAGGAGGTGGCGGTGGAGGTGCCGGCCCGCCGGGGGGGAGGCGCCTGGGCCGAGAACGACGAGGGCCTGCTGCGGGCGCTGGCGTCGGTGGCGGCCAGCGCGCTCGCCAACGCCGCGCTCTTCGAGCGCCTCCGGGCGGTGACCGCCAGCCTGGCCGAGGGCGTCGTGTCCCTCGATCACGCCGGCGTGGTGACCTTCGCCAACCCGGCCGCCGAGCGCATGCTGGGGCTGGGCGAGGGCGAGCTGGGGGGGCGGAGCTTCCACGACGTCGTCCACGCCCACCCCGGGGCGCACGGGCCGTCCCCCCGCCACTGCCAGCTCGCCGCCCGGCTGGGGTCGGGCGGGACGTGGCGGGACGACGACGACCGGTTCCTGCGGGCCGGCGGCGAGCCCGTGCCCGTCGCCGTCTCGGCGTCGCCGGTCGTGCTCCAGGGGCGGGCGACGGGCACCGTGATGGCCTTCCGGGACATCACCGAGCGCAAGGCGCTGGAGGAGCAGCTCACCCACCAGGCCTTCCACGACGCGCTCACCGGCCTGTCCAACCGGGCCCTGCTCGCCGACCGCCTGGAGCAGGCCCACCTCCGCGCCGCCCGGACCCGGTCGCCCTACGCCGTGCTGTTCATCGACCTCGACCGCTTCAAGGTGGTCAACGACAGCCTCGGCCACCACGCCGGCGACGAGCTGCTGGTCGGCGTGGCCGGGCGGCTGCGGGGCAAGGTCAGGCCGGGCGACACCCTGGCCCGCTTCGGCGGCGACGAGTTCGTGATGCTCCTCGTCGACCTGGCCGCCCAGGAGGACGCCGAGGTGGTGGCCCAGCGCGTCCTCGACGACCTGGTCGTCCCCTTCCACGTCCAGGGGCGGGACGTGCCGGTGTCGGCCAGCATCGGCGTGGTGATCGGCCACCCGGACGACAGCTCGGCCGAGCAGTGCCTCAGGGACGCCGACGTGGCGATGTACCGGGCCAAGTCCAAGGGCAAGGCCCGCTACGAGGTCTTCCGCCCGGGCACGGGGACCGAGGAGGCGGCCCGCCTCGACCGCGAGATCGCCCTCCGGCGCGCCGTCGAGCAGGGCGAGCTGGAGGTGCACTACCAGCCTGTGATCGAGCTGGAGACGGCGTCGATCGTCAGCGTGGAGGCGCTGGTGCGCTGGCGCCACCCCACCCGGGGGCTGGTCCCGCCGGGCGAGTTCATCCCGCTGGCCGAGGAGACGGGGATGATCGCCGCGGTGGACCGGTACGTCCTCGAGGAGGCGTGCCGCCAGCTGCGGGCGTGGACCGACGGCGACCAGTCGCGCAAGGACCTCGTCGTGGCGGTGAACCTGTCGGCCCACCAGTTCCGCCTGCCCGACCTCACCGAGAGGGTGGCCGAGGTGCTGGAGCTGACCGGCCTCCACCCGTCACGGCTGTGCCTGGAGGTCACCGAGAGCGCCATGATGGCCGACGCCGACGCGACCACGGTGATGCTCGAGCGCCTCAAGGCCCTCGGCACCCGGGTCAGCATCGACGACTTCGGCACCGGCTACTCGTCGCTCAGCTACCTCAAGCGCTTCCCGGTCGACTACGTGAAGATCGACCGCTCGTTCATCGGCGACCTGCGGGAGGGCGACGTCGACACCGAGATCGTGCGGGCGGTGATCCGCCTGGCCTCCGCCGTCGGGATGCGGGCCGTGGCCGAGGGGGTGGAGAACGAGGCGCAGCTGCGCGTCCTGCGCGAGCTGGGCTGCCACCTCGTCCAGGGCTACTTCCTGGCCCGCCCGCAGCCGGCGGCGGAGATCGAGCGCCTGCTGGGCCGGCCCGGCCCGGCCGTCGCCCTCTGACCCGCCGCCCCCTACGGGCGGTCGAGGCGGAGCAGGTCGTCCAGGCTCTCCCGGCCGACGACGACGCGGGCCCGCCCGTGGCGCACGAACAGCACGGGCGGGCGGGGCACCTTGTTGTACGTCGACGCCATGGAGTGCCCGTAGGCGCCGGTGACGGGCGTGGCCAGCACGTCGCCCACGGCCACGTCGCCGGGGAGGCAGGCGTCGCGCACCAGGACGTCCCCCGACTCGCAGTGCTTGCCCACCACGGTGGCGGTGAGCGGCCGGTCGGCGCCGGCGCAGCGGGGCAGGAAGGCCTCGTACCCGCTGCCGTAGAGGACGGGCCGGGGGTTGTCGCTCATGCCGCCGTCGACGGCCACGTAGGTCCGTACGTCGGGGATCTCCTTGACGGTTCCGACCCGGTAGAGGGTGAGGCCGGCGTTGGCCACGATGGAACGGCCCGGTTCCACCAGGAGGACGGGTGTCCGAGCCAGCCCCGCCTCCCGCCAGCCCTCGTCCAGGGCGTGCCGCAAGGCCTTGGCGTACTCGGCCACCGACGGTGGGACCTCGGC
>JBOGHR010000574.1:0-1684 GCA_050744905.1 Acidimicrobiales bacterium | reverse complement strand
GCTCCGAGGGGGCCAGCGCGCCCTGCCGACCACCGGCTACCGGGGCGTGACCCGCAGGATCCGGTCGGTGCCCCCGCCGTTGGAGGTGGCGACGTACACGCTGCCGTCGGGGCCCTCGACGGCGGTCCGCAGCCGGCCCTGCCCGCTGACCACGACCCGCTCGGAGACCAGGCCGCCGGCCGCGTCGAGCGTCAGCGCCCGTAGCTGCGACCCCCGCAGGCAGGCGAGGAGGAGCGCCCCGGTGAGCGAGCGCCAGGACGGGTCGGTCACGAAGGTGGCGCCCGAGGGGGCCAGGCTGGTGCCGCCCGACGTCCACACCGGGCGCATGGCGTCGGGGAACTTCGAGAGGTCGGTCATGGGGGCCGTCTCGGCGTAGCCCGGGACCGGGTCCCAGCCGCCGTTGCCGCCCGCCCGCAGCAGGTTGACCTCGTCGTCGCGGTTGGTCCCGTGCTCCACCGAGAACATCCGCCCGTCGGGCCGCAGCGCCAGGCCCTGCACGTTGCGGTGGCCGTAGGTGTACACCCGGGAGCCGGGGAAGGGGTTGCCGGGCGCGGGGGCGCCCGTGGCCTTGTCGACCCGCAGGACCTTGCCGGCCAGCGAGGCGAGGTCCTGGGGGGCGGTGCCGATGGTGGCGTCGCCCGTGCCCACCCACAGGTTGCCGTCGGGGCCGAAGCGAGGCCGGCACCCGCCGTGGCGGCCGGAGGTGATCGGGATGCCGGCGACGAGGGGGTCGGCCACCCGGGTGGCGGAGGTGTAGGCGGGGTCGACGGTCCACGCCACCACCCGCACGTCGCGGTTGGTCCCGTCGGTCCACGCCTGGCAGGTGTAGATGCGCCGGTTGGACGCGAAGTCGGGGTCCACGGCCAGGCCCAGCAGGCCGCTCTCGCCGCGGTCGAGCACGTCCGCCACGGTGGCCAGCCGGCGGACCGCCCCCCCGGCCACCACGCTCAGCCGCCCGGCCTTCTCCGTCACCAGCATCGTCCCGTCGGGGGTGAAGCCCAGGTCCCACGGCTGGTCGAGCCCGCCGGCGACGGTGGCCACGTCGATGGTGGGTTCCCCCGGCGGCGGCCCGCCCGGCGCCCCCGACGGGAACGCGAACACGCCGCCGTCCGACGCCACCAGCCAGTAGCCGCCGCCGGCGGCCGGGGGGCCGGCGGCCATGCCGACCACCGGCTGGGCGAGGCGGGTGGCGCCGGTGGAGCCGGCGAAGGCGGCGTCGCCGAACGAGAAGACGCCGCCGTCGCGGGCCACCAGCCAGTAGCCCTCGCCCGTCGTCGTCGGCGCCATGCCGACGAGCGGCTGGTTGAGGGCCTTGTCCCCCATGGAGCCGAGGAAGGGCACGTCGAAGGCGAACACCCCGCCGTCGGCGGCAACGAACCAGTAGCCGCGGGACCGCGGGTCGGCCGCCAGGCCGACCACCGGCTGGGTGAGGCGGATGGCCCCCGTGGAGCCGTGGAAGGCGGCGTCGCCGAAGCCGAAGACGCCGCCGTCCCGGGCGAGCAGCCAGTAGCCCTCGCCCGACGGGGTGGCCGCCATGCCGACGAGCGGCTGGTTGAGGGCCAGCTCGCCGGTCGAGCCGGCGAAGGGGGCGTCGCCGAAGTGGAACACGTCCTCGCCCGGGTTGACGCCCGCTCCGGCGGGCCCCGCGCCGAGGCCCGCCGCCGCGGCGGCGGCCAACCCGACG
>JBOGHR010000573.1:0-3581 GCA_050744905.1 Acidimicrobiales bacterium | reverse complement strand
CGCCTCGGGGCCGGCCAGCTCGCTCACCGGGATCTCCTCGGCGCCCACCGTCGGCTCGTCCTTGAGCCGTCCCCGGTGCTCGTCGTACACGTCGCGGACGAGCACCTGGACGACGCCGGCCACGGGGATGGCGAGCAGGGCGCCGAGGATGCCGGTGAGCTCCACGCCGATCAGGACGGCGACCAGGACGACCAGGGGGTTGAGGTCGACCGTCTTGGCCATGATGGTGACCTGGAGGACGTGGTTCTCGAACTGCTGGTAGACGACGAAGAACACGACGGTGGCGATGCCCAGGGCGGTCGAGTTGAGGAACGCCACCACGATGGCGGGGATGGCGCCCAGCGTGGCGCCCACCAGGGGGATGAGGTCGGCGAAGGCGACCCACAGGGCGAGCACGGTCCGGAACGGGACGTCGGCCACGAAGAAGAAGGCGAAGCTGGCGATGCCGGCGATGACGCTGATGAGCAGGTTGCCGGCCACGTAGCCGGTGACCGCCCTGGCGCAGTCGGCGGCCACGTGGCGGACCCGCCGGGCGGTGGGCGGGGAGAGGGCGCCCAGCCCGCTGCGCAGCATCCGGGGCCCGGAGAGGAGCATGAGCACGGTGAGCACCAGGATGGTCAGCGTGGCCCCGACCGCGTTGCCCACGCCGCGGAGGATGTCCACGCTGTTGCGCCCGAGGTCGTTGAGCGCCTCCTCGAAGTCGGCCCGGCGCTCCTCGATGCGCCGGTCCAGGTCGTAGCGCTGGACGATGCCGCCCAGCGGCCCGCGGCCCGCCTTGGCCTCCTCCACGTAGCGGGGGAAGTTGTCGACGAACTCCTGGGACTGGTCCACGATCGGGGTGATGAAGGCGTACATGAGGCCGCCGACGCCGGCCAGGCCGACCAGGAACACCAGGACGGTCGCCACCGACCTCCTCATGCGGGCCCGGTGCTCGAGGAAGTCCACCGGCGGGCTGAGGACGATGGCGAAGAAGCCGGCGATGAGGATCCAGACCAGGATGCGGGACACGGCCTGGACCACGGCGATGGCGGCCAGGGCCAGCACGACCGAGCCGATGGTGGCCCAGATGGTGCGCCAGGGCACCGGTCGGGGAGGGGCGGCGGGCTCCGGCGACATCGCCGGCCAGCGTACCCAGGGGGTAGCCTCGGCCTTCGCCATGGGCCAGCCGATCGTCGTCACCCAGAAGCGCTCCTCCACGGCTGGCGTGCTGCGCTTCGAGATCAACCGCAGCCTCACCGGGATGGGCCACGAGCGCTACGCCGCGGCCGCCGACGCCACCGGCGACCGCCCCCCCGACGTGCTCGCCCGCCGCCTGTTCGAGCGGGGGGGCGTGGAGGGCGTGTCGGTCTACTCGAACATGATCACCGTGGAGCTCGCCCCGGGCGAGACCGGCGAGGGCATGCGCGAGCTGATCGAGCAGCTCTTCATCCACTACCGCGACGGCGTCCAGCCCAGCGTCCCGTAGGACCGTGGTGCCCGACGCGTGGTCGGCGGTGCTGCACCGCCTGGACGACGCGGCCAAGCTCACCGGGCTCGATCCCGACATCCACCGCATGCTGCGCATCCCCAAGCGGGTGCTGGAGGTGGCCGTGCCCGTCCGGATGGACGACGGCCGGGTCGAGGTCTTCACCGGCTGGCGGGTCCACCACGACACCACGAGGGGCCCGGGCAAGGGCGGCATCCGCTTCCACCCCGCCCTCGACGTCCGCGAGGTCACCGCCCTCGCCGCCGACATGACGTTCAAGACGGCCATCGCCAACCTCCCCTTCGGCGGCGCCAAGGGCGGCGTGCGCTGCGACCCCACCGGGCTGTCGCTGCCCGAGCTGGAGCGGCTGACCCGCCGCTACACCGTCGAGATCTCACCCCTGCTGGGCCCCGACCGGGACGTCCCGGCGCCGGACGTCAACACCGACGGGCGGGTGATGGCGTGGCTCATGGACACCCTGGCCATGATCAGCGGGGAGTCGCTCGGGGGCACGGTCACCGGCAAGCCCCTGGCGGTGGGCGGGACCCGGGCCCACGCCGGAGCGACCTCGTCGGGGGTGGTGATGTGCGCCCGCGCCGCCTTCGCCGCCCTCCACATGCCCTTCGCCGGGAGCCGGGCCGTCATCCAGGGCTTCGGCAAGGTGGGCGGCCCCCTCGCCTTCCTGCTGGCCTCGGCCGGGATGCGGGTCGTGGCCGTGAGCGACCTCGGGGGGGCGGTCCGCAACCCGGGCGGGCTCGACCCGTCCGCCCTGTCCGACCACGTGGCCGGGACGGGCAGCGTCGCCGGGTTCGACGGGGGCGACCCGCTCGACCCCGGCGAGCTGTGGGCGGTGCCGTGCGAGCTGCTCGTCCCCGCCGCCCTCTCCGGGGCCATCGACGCCGGGGTGGCCGGGCGGCTCGCCACCAAGGTGGTGGTCGAGGCGGCCAACGGCCCCACCACCCCGGACGCCGACGAGGTGCTGGACCGGCGGGGGATCGTCGTGGTGCCCGACATCGTGGCCAACGCCGGCGGCGTGACCGCCTCCTACTTCGAGTGGGCCCAGGACCGCCAGGCGTTCGCCTGGGACGAGGAGACGGTGGCGACCCGGCTCCGCTCGTTCATGGACGCCGCCTTCACGTCGGTGTGGGCCAGGGCCGACAACCTCGGGGTGTCGCTGCGCCGCGCCGCCTTCGTGGTGGCCGTCGAGCGCGTCGCCGAGGCGATCGCGGCGAGGGGCCTGTTCCCGTAGCCTGTTCGCGCAGCCGCCGGGTGGCGGGCGGCTGGCTACGCCGCGCCGGCCTCGGCGACGGAGTGGAACTCGGGCACGGCGGCGGAGGGCCGGGCGAGGCGCTCGGCGGCGCGGGCCATCTGCTCCTGGAGGGCGTCGATGTCGGCCTCGATGCGGGCCTCGTCGCGGGGGCGGTGCTGGACCCGGGCCCGCTCACGCTGCTCGACCAGCTCGACCAACTGCAGCTCCAGCCCGACGACGTGGTCCTCGAGGCGGGGATCGATCATAGGAGGGGTCCTACCCAGGGCGGCGCCGGCTCTACCGCCCCGGCGGCGGCGACCCGCCGCCCGAGCGGCCGGTCCGCTCCTGCAGGTCGTCGATCAGCCTCGACGCGTCGGCCTTGGTGAGGCCGTCGGTCTCGACCTTCTCGCCGGCCTGGCGGGCCAGCGTCGACAGGTAGGAGAGCTGGGGGCCGGTGGCGGGCTCGTCTCCCGTCACCCAGTCGTCGGGGTCCTTCTCGGCGGTCTCGGGGATGTCGGCCATGCACCCTCCGTACCCCGGTGCGGCGAAGCGTCACCGTGGCCGGGGACGGCGTCGACGGAGGTAGGACCGGTCCGCCACCGGGTTGACGGATGCGAACGTCAGTTCGATACTGGGAGGCCCATGGCGCTCGCTTCCCCGCCGCTCGCCCCGCCCCCCGCCGGTCTCCCCGAGGCGGTCCGGCCCCTCTCCCTGGCCCGGGCGCGGGTGCTGCCCGTGCTGCCCGCCCTGGCCGGGCTGCTCCCGGACGGCGGCCTGCGCCGGGGCGCCACGGTGGTGGTGGCGGCGGCTCCCGGGGCCACGTCGCTGGCGCTCGCCCTGCTGGCCGGCCCCTCGGCGGCCCGATCG
>JBOGHR010000572.1:0-3474 GCA_050744905.1 Acidimicrobiales bacterium | reverse complement strand
GACACGGCGCGCACGGCGACGTCGCCCCGCCGGCGGAGGGCGTCGGCGGCCAGCTCGGGCCAGCCGACGACCACGGCGACGGCGTCGTCGGGCACCGCCCGGGCGACGACCGAGGACGTCGGGTCGGCCTCGATCTCCTCGGCCACCCGCCACGCCTCGCCGACGGGTTCGGCCGCGCACAGGACCCTGGACGCCAGCCACCACATCGGCCCCACCGCCGGGTGGCGCTCGACCAACCGGCGGCAGGCGGTCACCAGGGCGGCGGGGTCGGGCCCCAGGCGGGCCAGGGCGGCGGCGGCCTCGGGGACGAGGAGCGAGGGACCGGCACCGGTGGAGCGCGCCACCGAGCGCAGGCGTTCCATGGGGTGCATCCCGGCGCCACCCTACCGCCGCCTCGGCTCCGGAAATGGCCGTCGGCTACCTTGCCGCCGTGGCCACCGCCCCCCCGCTCGACGTGAGCCTGGCGCCGCTCAACGGGCCTCCCCGCACCCTGGAGCAGTGGCTCACCACCTTCCACCTGGTCTTCGTCGCCGTCGACCCGTTCACCCACGAGAGCGCCTGGCTGCTGCCCACCGCCAACCGGGTCCTGCTCACCTTCCAGGAGGCCGACTGCCGCATCGCCTGGCTGGTGGCGGGCACGCCCGAGGAGTGCCGGCAGTTCCTGGGGCCGCTGTCGCGGGAGATCCTGACCTTCGCCGACCCCGACCGGGAGGCCATCAAGGCCTTCGGGCTGGAGCGGCTCCCGGCGCTGGTCCACGTGGGCACCGACGGGTCCGTCATGGGCGCCGCCGAGGGCTGGGACCCGGCGGCGTGGCGGGCGGTGGCCCAGTCGCTGGCCAGGATGATGGCGTGGTCGGCGCCCACCATCCCGGCCGCCGGCGACCCCGGCCCCTACCCCGGCTCACCCGCCCTCGGCTGAGGCGTCCGTCCCCGGTCGGGGCGAGCGCTGGGCCCACGCCTGCTCCAGGGCGGCGAGCACCACGTCGGCCGGCTGGGCGCCCGCCACCCCGTAGCGGCGGTCGACCACGAAGAACGGCACCGCCGAGATGCCGAGGCCACGGGCGTCGGCCTGGTCGGCCCGCACGGCGTCGGCGTAGGCGTCGCCGCCCAGGACCCGGCGGGCCTCGGCCCCGTCCAGGCCCACGGACACCGCCGCCCTCACCAGCGCCTGGTGATCGGCGACCGGCTCGCCCTCGGTGAGGTAGGCGGCCATGAGCCGCTCGGCCAGGGCGCCCTGCACCCCCCGCGCCGCCCCCAGGCGCAGGAGGCGGTGGGCGTCGAAGGTCCGCCCCCGCCGGGCCCGGTCCAGCCGGAGCGCCAGCCCCTCGCCGGCCGCCACCGCCGTCACCCGGTCGTTCATGGCCCGGGCCTCCTCCCGGCTCACCCCGTACTTGGCGGCCAGGTGCCCGACGAGGTCGGCGTCGCCGCCGGCGTGGGCGGGAGCGGACGGGTCGAGCTCGAAGCTGCGCCACCGCACCTCGACCTGCCGGCGGTGGGCGAAGCGGGCCAGCGCCGACTCGAAGCGCCGCTTGCCGACGTAGCACCACGGGCACACCACGTCGGACCAGATCTCCACCGTCATGGCTTCCCCGCCGCCGGCGGGCGGCGCAGCCGACGCCGACGATCCCACCGGTCCGGAGCCGATCCTGGTCATGGACGGTCCAACGCCCCGGGCGCCACGATGCTTCCCTTCGCAACTACCAGGCGAGGCCGCCCCGGGTGAGGCGGAGGACGTCGAGCGCCTTGTCGAGCTCCTCGTGGGTCATCCACCCCCGCTCCACGACCAGCTCGCGGATGGACCGGCCGGAGTGGACCGACTCCTTGACCACCTCGGCCGCCCGCTCGTAGCCGATGTAGGGGTTGAGGGCGGTGCCGAGCGACGGGGACGACTCGGCGTAGGCCCGGCAGCGGGCCACGTCGGCCTCGATGCCGGCCACGCACGACGACGCCAGCAGGCGGCTGGCCGACGCCAGGAGGCGGATGGACTCCAGGACGTTGCGGGCCATGACCGGCATCATCACGTTCAGCTCGAAGTTCCCGGCCGCCCCGGCGAAGGCGATGGCGGCGTCGTTGCCGACCACCTGGGCCACCACCTGGCCCACGGCCTCGGGGATCACCGGGTTGACCTTGCCGGGCATGATCGACGAGCCGGGCTGGAGGTCGGGCAGGCGGATCTCGGCCAGGCCGGTGCGGGGCCCGCTCGCCATCCAGCGCAGGTCGTTGGCCTGCTTGAACAGCGACACGGCGACGGTGCGCAGGGCGCCGCTGGCCTCGACCAGGGCGTCGCGCCCGCCCTGGGCCTCGAAGTGGTCGGCCGCCTCGGTCAGGGGCAGGCCGGATTCGGCAGCCAGGCGGGCGACCACGCCGGCGGCGAAGCCGGGCGGGGCGTTTATCCCGGTGCCGACCGCGGTGCCGCCGATGGGCAGCTCGCCCAGCCGGGGGAGGCAGGACCGGAGCCGCTCGGCGCCCAGCTCCACCGCCCGCGCCCAACCGCCCACCTCCTGGCCCAGGGTGACCGGGGTGGCGTCCATCAGGTGGGTGCGGCCGGCCTTGACCACCTCGGCCAGCTCGGCCTGCTTGGCCCGCAGGGCGGCGGCCAGCGACTCCAGGGCCGGGACGAGGTCGCCGGTCACGCCGGCGACGGCGGCCAGGTGGATGGCGGTGGGGAACACGTCGTTGGTCGACTGCGAGGCGTTGACGTGGTCGTTGGGGTGCACCGCCCGCCCCAGCCGCCTCGACGCCAGCCCGGCCACCACCTCGTTCACGTTCATGTTCGACGACGTGCCCGAGCCGGTCTGGAACACGTCCACCGGGAACTGGTCGGCGTGGGCGCCGCCGGCCACCTCGCCCGCCGCCGAGGCGATGGCCTCGGCCATGTCGGCGTCGACCACGCCGAGGCGGGCGTTCTCCCGGGCGGCGGCCGCCTTGACCCGGGCCAGGGCCTGCACCAGGGCGGCGTCAACGGGCTGGCCCGACACCGGGAAGTTCTCCACCGCCCGCTGCGTGCTGGCGCCCCACAGGGCGCCGGCGGGGATGCGGACCTCGCCCATCGAGTCGTGGGCCACCCGCTCGCCCGCCGTGGGGCTCGGCCCGCCGGTCGTCATCTCGGTCATCGGGGAGCCACCGTACCGCCGCCTGCCGCTTTCCCAGTCCCTCCCACCCCGGTAGCGTCGTGGCCCGAAGTGCATCGCTCCGGGACGACCCCGCGTCATCGGTGGACGGGCACGGCGCTGTTCGTCGCCATCCTGTGCTCCTCCCTGGCCGGCTTCGGCGCGGGCTCGGTGGCGCAAGCGGCGGCCGACCCGCTGGCCGAGAAGCGGGCCGAGGCCGAGCGCCTGGCCCGGGAGCTGGAGGAGCAGGGCCGGCGGGTGAGCGTCCTGGCCGAGCGGCTCAACCGGGCCCGCATCGAGGCCGAGGCCGTGGAGGAGCGGGTGGCGGCGGCCGAGGCCGAGGTGGCCGCCGCCGAGGCCGAGG
>JBOGHR010000571.1:0-2279 GCA_050744905.1 Acidimicrobiales bacterium | reverse complement strand
GGCGCCGTCCTCGCCGTCGCCGGCGACCGCCGATGCGCCGTCGCCCTCGACGCCCTCGACGCCCTCGCCGGCGCCGCCGCCCTCGTCTCCCTCGCACGTCTCGCCGGGGCCGGCCAGGAGCCGGCGGTAGAGGGGGCAGCGGGCCAGCAGCTCGGCGTCGGTGCCCACGTCCGCCACGGCGCCGCCGTCGACGACGGCGATGCGGTCGGCCAGGTGCAGGGTCGAGCGCCGGTGGGCGACCAGCAGGGTGGTGCGGCCTCGCAGGACCCGGCGCAGGGTGGCGTGGATCTCCGCCTCGACCCGCGAGTCGACGGCCGAGGTGGCGTCGTCGAGGACCAGGATGCGGGGGTCGGTGAGCAGCGCCCGGGCCAGGGCGATGCGCTGGCGCTGGCCGCCGGAGAGGGTGAGGCCGCGCTCGCCCAGCACGGTGTCGTAGCCGTCGGGCAGCGAGGTGACGAACTGGTGGGCCTCGGCCGCCCGGGCGGCGGCCACCACCTCCTCGTCGGTGGCGTCGGGGCGCCCGTAGGCGATGTTGGCCCGCACGGTGTCGGAGAACAGGAACGTCTCCTCGAACACCACGCCGACCTGGCGGCGGAGCGAGTCGAAGGTGGCGTCCCGGACGTCGACGCCGTCGACCCGCACCGCGCCCTCGTGCACGTCGTAGAAGCGGGGGAGCAGCATGGCGACCGTCGACTTCCCCGAGCCCGACGTGCCGACCAGGGCGACCGTCTCCCCGGGGGCCACCGTGAGGCTGAAGCCCTCGAGCACGGGCTCGGAGCGGAGGTAGCCGAAGCTCACGGCGTCGAACGCCACCTCGCCCCGCAGCGCCGGCAGGGCCACCGCCCCCGGGCTCTCCACCACCCCGGGGTTGGAGTCGAGCACCTCGAAGATCCGCTCGGCGCCGGCCCGGGCCTGCTGGGCCACCACCAGTACGGCCGACAGCATGCGGACGGGGCCGACCAGCTGGAGCAGGTACGACGAGAAGGCGAGGAACGTCCCCACGGTTATGCGCCCCCGCATGGCCAGCCAGCCGCCCAGGGCGAGCACCGCCACCTGTGACAGGGCGGGGACGAGCTGGAACGTCGCCGCGTAGCGGGCCTCGATCCGCGCCGCCCGCAGGCGCGAGGCGAACAGGTCCTCGCTGGCGCGGGCCAGCCGCTCCAGCTCCCGGCTCTCCTGGCCGAACGCCTTCACCACCCGCACGCCGGTGACGGCCTCGTCCACCACCCCGGCCACCTCGGCCGTCCGCTGGGAGGCGTCCCAGGCGGCCGGGAAGACCGTGGTGCGCAGGCGGGCGGCCAGCACGACGAGGACAGGGACGGCCACCAGCGCCACCACGGTGAGCAGGGGCGACAGCACCGCCATGACGGCGACCGACACCACCACCATCACGACGTTGCCCGTCATGAGGGGCAGGAAGTTGAGCAGCGTCTGCACCAGCATCACGTCGGAGCCGGCCCGGGACACCAGCTGGCCGGTGCGGGCCTCGTCGTGACGGGCGAAGTCGAGGCGCTGGAGGCGGGCGAAGATGTCGTTGCGGAGGTCGTGCTGCACCTCCAGCGCCAGCCGGCCCCCCACGTAGCGCCGGACGTGGGCGGCGCCGAAGCGGGCCACGCCGGCCGCCACCAGCAGCCCCAGCCACGGCGCCAGTGGCCGGCGCCCGCCGAGCACGACGTCGTCGACCACGACCTTCTGGGCCAGCGGCGTCAGGGCGGCGACGGTCAGGCCGGCGACGGCGGCGCCGAAGCACAGCACGACGTCGCCCCGGTGGGCGCGCAGGTAGGGCCACAGGCGCCGGACCCAGCCGTCCCGCCCGGCCGCCCCCGGCGCCGTGGTCACTCCGTCGGGTGCTGTCGAGCTCTGTGCCAACCGGCCTCGCCTCCCCCGCCAGGCTACGGGAGCCCCCGGGCCGGCGGCCCCGTCAGTGGAGGGTGCGCCTAGGCGCCGGCGCCGGCGCCGGCGCGGTCGCGCCGGCGGCCCCTGGCGACGATCCGCCAGGCGGCCACGGCGAAGGCCACAGACACCAGCGCCAGCGCCAGGTGGACGGCCTTGAACCCGGCGCCGTGCTCGTCGTCGCCCAGGAGGTTCCACATGCGGTTCCCCCACACGAACACCGTCCAGCCGGCGAAGGCCCGCAGCACCAGGGCGTCACGACGCGACATGAGCCCACCGTAGCGGCGGCACGAGAATCTCGCCGGCGGCCGCCGGTCGCCGCCGGAGGCGGCCCCTGCGGCTGCCGGCCGAAGGACACGGGCGGAGGCCGGCCGGCTCCGCCGGCC
>JBOGHR010000570.1:0-1710 GCA_050744905.1 Acidimicrobiales bacterium | reverse complement strand
GGGTGCTCCCCGAAGGCGAAGGCGTCGGGGCGGGCGCAGCCGGTCGCGCACGACGGCGGCCGCCTGGCGCGCCAAGGCCGTCCTTCCCCCGTCAGGGGAGCCGGTAGGCGCTGCGCACCCGTGGGTTGACCCGGGCGCCCACGGCCAGGCGGCGGTGGGCGTGGAGCCGGGCCCGCACCTGCTGGCCGCCGTCGAGGGCGACGCTGACCAGCTGGTCGTGCCCGTAGTACTCCACGTCCACGACCCGCCCGGCGCCGTCGGGCACCTCGTCGAGGTCGAGGTCCTCGGGGCGGACCAGGCCAGTGGCGGGGCCGTCCGGCCCGCCCAGGGGCACCGGGCCGAGCACGGTCTCGAGGACGCCGGCCCGCAGCTGGCCGGTGAACAGGTTGGCGTCGCCCAGGAACGTCGCCACCGCGGCACCGGCCGGCCCGCCGTAGACGGCCTCCGGCGGGCCCACCTGGGCCAGCCGGCCGTCCAGCATGACCGCCACCTGGTCGCCCATGGCGAGGGCCTCGTCCTGGTCGTGGGTGACCAGGAGGGCGGTGGCCGCCTCGGCCCGCAGGATGCGGCGGACCTCGCTGCGCAGCTCGCCCCGGAGGGTGACGTCCAGGCTGGAGAAGGGCTCGTCGAGGACGACGACCTCGGGATGGGGCGCCAGGGCACGGGCCAGGGCCACCCGCTGGGCCTGGCCCCCCGAGAGCTGGTGGGGACGGCGACGGGCGAACCCCCCCAGCCCGACCAGCTCGAGCAGCTCGGCCACCCGGGCCCGGCGCCGGTCGCGCTTCCACGCCGCCAGGCCGTAGCCCACGTTGGCGGCCACGTCGAGATGGGGGAACAGGGCCAGCTGCTGGAACACCATGCCGACCCGGCGCTCCTCGGGCGGCACCCACGCCCCGGGGCCGGCCACCGTGCGGCCGGCGATGCGGACCCGGCCGGCGTCGGGCACCTCGAAGCCGGCGACCAGCCGCAGGGTGGTGGTCTTCCCGCAGCCGCTGGGGCCGAGCAGGGTGGTGATCCGGCCGGGGGGCAGCGCCAGGCTGACGCCGCGGACCGCCTCCACGGCGCCGAACGCCTTCTCGACGCCCTCCAGCTCGACGCTCACCCGCCCATTCTCGTCGGTCGCAGCGGCCACATGACCAGCGCCGACACCGCTATCAGGAGCAGGGCGGCGGGCGCCGCCTGGGCGTAGAACCCCTCGGCCGCCCCTGTCCACACCCGCACAGCCAGCGTGTCGGCGCCCGCCGGGCGCAGCAGCAGGGTGGCGGGGAGCTCCTTCATGGCGGTCAGGAACACCAGGGCGGCGCCGGCCAGGAGCCCGGGGCGCACCAGCGGCAGGGTGACGGTGGCCATCACCGCCAGGGGGCGGCGGCCGAGGGAGCGGCCCGCCTCCTCCAGCACGGGGTCGACCCGCACCAGCGACGACCCCACCGCGCTCAGGGCCTCGGGCAGGAAGCGCACGACGTAGGCGGCGACCACCAGGGGGAGGGTCTGGTAGACCGCCGGCAGGTAGCGGTTGGCGAAGAACACCAGGGCCAGGCCGATGACCAGGCCGGGCAGGGCGTAGCCGGCGTAGCACAGGGTCTCCACCGCCCGGCTGAAGCGGGAGCGGTGGCGGACGCCGAGCACGGCGACGGGCACGGCCAGGGCCACGGCGGTGGCGGCCGCCGCCGCCGACAGCCCGACCGAGGTGGAGGCGGTGCGCACCAGCAC
>JBOGHR010000569.1:0-2701 GCA_050744905.1 Acidimicrobiales bacterium | reverse complement strand
GTCCAGCACCCGCTTGGCCGCCTCCGCCCCGCCGGCCTCGCCGGCGAGGGCGACGCCCAGGCGCTCCTGCTCGTCGGGCAGCGGCCCCCGCTCGCCCTCGGGGACCAGGAACACGTGGCCGATCTCGAACAGCGCCACGTCGGGGTTGCGGTGGGAGGCGTTGAACGCCACCGCCTCCAGCAGGCTGGGCAGGAGCGACGCCCGCAGCACCGACTCCTCCCGGGCCAGGGGGTCGACGGCCACGATGACCTCGCCCCGGTGGCCCGCCCGCTCGTTGTCGCCCGGCCCCACCAGCGGTGGCGACGACGCCTCGCTCACCCCCGCCCCCACCAGCACGTCGCGCAGGAGGCGGCGCTGGCGCTGGTAGGGGGTGAGGGCGCCCACGAAGGGGCTGTTGGGGACGGTGCGGCGGATGCGGCGGTACCCGTGGTGGCGGGCCACCTCCTCGACCAGGTCGACCTCGGTGGCGGCGTCGGGACGGAACGACGGTGGCGCCACGTCGCACAGGCCGGCGCCGGCCGGCGCCACCGAGAAGCCGATGGGCTCGAGCAGGGTGCGCACGTCCTCGTCGCCCAGGTCGGTCCCCAGCAGGGCGTTCACCCGGGCCGTGCGCAGGCGGATGGGCGGGGCCGGGGGCGGCAGGCGGTCGACGTCGAGGAGCCCGGCGGCCACCTCCCCGACCCCGAGCAGCTGGCAGAACCGGGCCGCCGCCCGGGGGATGCCCAGGGGGTCGCAGCCCCGCTCGAAGCGGGCCGACGCCTCGGAGCGCAGGTTGAGCCGCTGCGACGTGCGGGCGATCGCCATGGGGTCGAAGTAGGCGGCCTCGAGCAGGACCCGGGTGGTGGCCGGCGTGATCTCCGACGAGGCGCCGCCCATGATCCCGCCGATGCCCACCGGCGTGCCGGTGGCGTCGCAGATGAGGCAGTCGTCCCCCTCGCCCAGGCGGCGCTCCACCCCGTCCAGCGTGACCAGGACCTCGCCCGGCCCGGCGCGGCGTACGAGCAGGCCGTGGCCGGGGAGCAGGTCGAGGTCGTAGGGGTGGGTGGGCTGGCCCAGCTCGAGCATGACGTAGTTGGAGGCGTCGACCACGTTGGAGATGGGCCGCATCCCGGCCAGGGTGAGGCGGCGGGCGACCAGCGCCGCCGACGGCCCCACGACCACCCCGGTGACGACCCGGGCGGTGAACCGGGGGCACAGGTCGGGGCACTCCACGGCGACGCCGGCCACCTCGGCCGCCGCCAACCGGCCCTCGGCCAGCGGCGCCTCGGGGACGGCGAAGGGCAGGCCCAGGCGGGCCGCCGCGTCCCGAGCCACGCCCACCACCGAGTTGGCGTCGGGCCGGTTGCCCTCGATGGCCAGGTCGTAGACGACGTCGGCCTCGATGCCGAGGGCGGCGGCCAGCGGCAAGCCGACCTCGTGCGCGCCGGAGAGCACCATGATGCCCGCCCCGTCGTCGCCCAGGCCCAGCTCGCGCTCGGAGCAGATCATGCCCTCCGACCACTGGCCGCGGACCTGGCGGCGGCCGATCTCGAGCTCGCCGGGCAGCACGGCGCCCACCGGGGCGAACGCCACCAGCTGGCCGGCGGACACGTTGGGCGCCCCGCACACCACCGGGACGGGACCCTTGCCCGCGTCCACCTCGGCCAGCCGCACCCGGTCGGCCCCGGGATGGGCCCGCACGTCCAGCACCCGGGCCACCACCACGTCGCCGATGCCCTGCCCGACCCGCTCGATGCCCTCCACCACCATGCCGAGGTCGTCGAGGGTGCGGCCCAGCTCCACCGGGTCGAGGTCGAACGGCGCGAAGTCACGCAGCCAGGACAGGGGGACGCGCACGGGTCGTCGGGCTCCTCAGAACTGGGAGATGAAGCGGATGTCGTTGTCCAGCAGGACGCGCATGTCGGAGATGCCGTGGCGCATCTGGGCGCAGCGGTCGATGCCGAACCCGAAGGCGAAGCCCGACCACTCCTCGGAGTCCACGCCGCACGCCGCCAGCACGTTGGGGTGGACCATCCCGCACCCGCCCAGCTCGATCCACCCCGTGCCCGAGCACGTGCGGCACCCGGCGCCGGCGCAGATGGCGCAGGTGATCTCGAACTCGGCCGACGGCTCGGTGAAGGGGAAGTAGGCGGGGCGCAGCCGGGAGTGGATGCCGGCGCCGAAGTAGGCGTTGGTGAACACCTCGATGGTGCCCGCCAGGTCGCCGAAGGTGATGCCCCGGTCGACGACCAGGCCCTCGATCTGGTTGAACGTGGGCGTGTGGCGGGCGTCCGGCGTGTCCTTGCGGTACACCTTCCCGGGCATGATGGAGTACACGGGCAGGGCCCGGGACTCCAGCACCCGGATCTGCACCGGCGAGGTGTGCGGGCGCAGCAGCGTCGACTCCGGCTCGCCCCAGCCCAGGTACAGGGTGTCGAACCCGCTGCGGGCCGGGTGGCCCTTGGGGAAGTTGAGGGCGCCGAAGCTGTGCCAGTCGGTCTCCACCTCGGGGCCCTCGGCCACCGTGTAGCCCATGCCGACGAACACGTCCTCCAGCTCGTCGCGGGTCTGGGTCACCAGGTTGAGGTGGCCGCGGGCGGGGCCGGGGAGGACCTCGGTGAGGTCCAGCCGGTCGGCCTCCAGGCGGGCGGCCCGCTCGCCGGCCTCGAGGGCGGCGGCCCGGGCGGCGGCCAGGTCCTGGAGGCGGCGGCGGGCCTCGTTG
>JBOGHR010000568.1:0-1705 GCA_050744905.1 Acidimicrobiales bacterium | reverse complement strand
GTTGACCAGGCCCATGGCCGCGCACAGGCGCACCTCGGGGCCGTCGGTGACGACCCCCACGCCTTCGCCCGCTCGCTCCCGCAGGGAGATTCCCACCGGGCCATTGTAGCGAACCCACGTTCGCCTGTCCAGCCAGCTCACCCGGCGGGCCGGTGCGCCTCCGACCGACTACCGCCTCACGAGCGGGCCGCCTTGGTCGCCGCCAGCGCCTCCAGAAAGCCCTCGGGAGCCTGGTGGGGCGGCGGGCCGACGACCTTGGCCCGGAGCCGCTGGGCCAGCTCTGCGGCCAGCCGGGCCCTCGCCTCGACGGTCAGGCCGGCCCGGCGCTCGAGGAAGCGGCGGACGGTCGCCAGCTCCTCGGCCGTCACCGCCGAGACGTCCCACGCCGCCGTGTCGCTCACCGCGTCCCACCAGGCGGCGGCGGCCGGTGCTGCGGCCCGGTCGATCGGACGGCGACCGCCGCGCTCGCGGACCACCAGCGTCCCCGCCGCCATGTCGCCCAGGCGCTGGTTGCGCCCGCTGGCGAGCACGGCGACCATGCCGACCGCGTACACGCCGGGCAGGAAGTCCACCAGGCGGAGCAGGTTGCGCACCGCGCTGGGCACGAAGGCCACGGGGCCGCCGTCGGCCCGCACCACCCGCAGCCCGCTCCACCGCTTGCCCGGCGTGCGGCCCGAGGCCAGGGTCTCGAACAGCACGTCGTAGCCGAACTGCACCACGAACACGAGCAGGAGGAACGCGGCGCCCGCCACGTCGGCCCCGCCCCCCGGCCCGCCGGCGGCGACCGAGGCCAGGAGCCCGAGGGCCACGATCACTCCGGTCTGGATGGCCTGGTCGACGATGCGGGCCACGGCGCGCGATCCCAGGCCGGCGAGGGTGAGCTGGAGGTCGACGCCCTCCGGGGTGGCGATCGAGATGCGATCCTCGTACGACACCCCGATGAAGCTAGACGCATTCCTCCGAGACGGTGAGCCCTCCTGGGCCGAGCTGGCCGCCCTGGTCGGCACCGCCGGCGGGCGGGCCGAGCGGCTCGGGCCCGACGGCGTCCGGCGCCTGGGCCGCCTCTACCGGTCGGCGACCGCCGACCTGGCCCTGGCCCGTCGGCGCTTCCCGCACGACCCCGTCGTCGGCCGCCTGGAGGAGCTGGTGGGACGGGCCCGCCACCTGGTCTACGCCGGCCACGCCCGGCGGGAGTCGGTGCGGTCCTTCCTGGGGCGCCGCTACTGGGAGCGGGTGGTCGAGCGCCCCGCCCTGCTGGCGGTGTCGGCCCTCCTCCTGCTCGCCCCCATCGGGGTCGGGGCGGCCTGGGCGGGCAGCGACGCGGCGGCGGCCGCCGGCGTGGTGCCCGAGGCCCTGGGCGGCGCCGGCGACCGCGACGGCCAGGGCGCCGACCTCGGCCTCACCCCCGCGGAGAGCACGTCGTTCTCCACCCGGATCTTCGTCAACAACATCCGGGTGGCGCTCACCGCCTTCGCCGGCGGCATCACCGGCGGCGTGCTCACCGCCGCCGCCCTGGTGTTCAACGGCCTGGTGATCGGCGTGATCTCCGGGCTGGCGGTGGCCGGGGGGCGGTCGTCGGTGTTCGTGCAGCTCGTCGCCCCCCACGGGGTGCTGGAGCTGTCGTGCATCGTCGTGGCCGGCGCCGCCGGGCTCCGCATGGGCTGGTCCGTGGTGGACCCGGGCCGGCGGCGGCGCGCCGTGGCGC
>JBOGHR010000567.1:0-2572 GCA_050744905.1 Acidimicrobiales bacterium | reverse complement strand
CCGAGGCCTACCGGGCGCTCGGGCCGCACCCGGCGGTGGCGTACAGCGGGTTCCTGCACGACGCCGAGAAGGAGTACGCCGAGGCGCGGCTCACCGCCGCGCTGGTCGGCGGCCTCCCCCTGCCCGGGCCCGGCGATGCCGGCGTCGGCGTGGCGGCCTGGCTGTGCGGGCTGGCCGAGGCCGCCTCCGAGCTGCGCCGCCAGCTGCTCGATCGCATCCGCGACGGCGAGCTGGCTCGGGGCGAGGAGCTGCTCGACGCGATGGAGGACGTCTACGACGTGCTCGTCACCGTCGACTACCCCGACGCCATCACCGGGGGGCTGCGGCGGGCCACCGACTCGCTGCGGGCGGTGCTGGAGCGCAGCCGGTCCGACGTGACCACCACCGTCATCCAGTCCCGCCTCCACGCCGCGTTGCAGGAGCGCTCGGACGGCTAGCCTGGGCCAGCCGCGGGGGTGTAGCTCAGCCCGGTAGAGCGCTACGTTCGCAACGTAGAAGTCGTGGGTTCAAGTCCCATCACCTCCACTGCAAAGCCCCAGGTGTGCGTCCAGCAGCTCGGGCGCCGTGAGGAAGGAGACGACCTCATGACGTAACCGAGCGACAAGCTCACGACAGCCCGCCGGTGTGAGTCCGGTCCGGGGAGACGCCAAGGTCCCCGGTAGCCAAGCCCCCGGCGTCGGCCGAGAAGCCGGCGTCGAAGCGGGTGCAACTGGCCGGCCCGCAGCATCAAGCGAAGCCTGCAACGTCGTCATTTTGCCCGCAAGGGAACCAGAGGGAGCCGAGCCCGTACCTGTGGAGCGAAGGCCATGGAAGGCGCTTGGGATCTTGGAGCGGGCGCCGAGGGACCCTCCGGCGTAGGGGGCGTGGAACGGCCAGAAGGTTGTCGTGGGAACTGGCCATGCACAAGTTCAATCGACTGCGGGGCAAGCCCAGCAGGGCGTGGGACTGGCTGGCCGCCGCTCGGCAGCGTCAGCCCAAGCTCTTCGCCCACTAGCACCTTGTCTCGCGCACCAACGGCCGGCTTGTGGGAGCCGTATGACGGGAGACTGTCACGTACGGTTCTGCGAGAGCCGGGCGGTGCGACTCCGCCCGGCTACTTACCCGATAGGGGGCCGCTGGGGCGGTCGACCTGCTGGGGAACGCCACGATGGGCGAGAAAGCGCAAGCCCCGCGCCCGGCGTCAGCAGGGATGGCCTCAACCAGCGGCCTACCTCACCAGGGCGTTGGATTGGATGCTGAGAAGGACTCTCAGAGCCGGCAGCCTGCACCACATCTGCACCACGAGCGGGCCGGAGCAGGTCGTCCAGCTGGTCCGCCACACCACGGTCGACGGACTCCGGGAGGGACCCGTAGACGTCCGCCGTGGTGCGGATGCTGGCGTGGCCCAGCCGGTGCTGGATGATCTCCAGCCCGACGCCGGCTGCCCGCATGATGTGGCCCGCCGAGTGGCGCAGGCGGATCAGCGCTCGGTCGCCTGTCCCAGGCGGGGCCCGACAGCCCCTTCTGGCGTGAGCCAGATCGTCACGTGCTCGGCGTGCGCTGGGTCGTCGAGGAGAATGCTGACGAGGAATTCTCCCGGCGCGACCTCCAGTCTTTCCTCCGCCTCCGCATCGCCGACGGTGATGGCTCCGGAGTCAACCCGAATCTCGTGCTCAACGGTTGTAGCTCGGTCGGGCGGTCCTGGCAGCACGCGGACTTCGACAACGAAGGGCGGCACGGGCTCGTCCGGAGCGAGGCCGACGGCTTCAACGTCCTGTGCGTGACGCACCGCAAAGGCCATTCCGGTGGGCGATCTCGCGACGCCGCTGTCGTCGAGACGCAGAGGCACGTCAGCGCTGTCGCTGTCCATGACGAGGACGACGCCCCAGTTGAACGGCCGCCGGAGCGCCCTCTTCGACGAGCCGTTCATGGCTACCCAATCTTGCCCACACCGGGCGCTCGGTGGTCGCCCCTCTGCGAACTACAGCACTTCCTGCGTTCGCGCGGCGCGCCGTCACCGCTCTGAACACGTGTTCGCTCGGTAGCGACACGCGCCCCAGTCAACGAGACCTCGGTCAGAGTATCGATCACCTCGAGAAGGGCGACGCATCGACAACGACGTGAGGATCACCCCGGAGACAAGGAGAACCGCCGCGATCGTCGTGCGGCGAACGGTCGGCTCCCAGCAAGCGAGGACCGGGTCGAGATGCATCGGCTCCCGTTCGAGAACACGGGCGGCGGGGGCGCCGCAGTGCGCGTCCTGAAAGTGATGAGGGCCCCACCGGACGTGGAAGGGCACGAGCGCCCACGCCATGGCCAGGACAACCAGTGCGATGCCAGCCAGGGCTGATTGTCGCCCGCTTAGTTAGCGGCGTTCAAGCCACGCCATCGGAGGCGTCTGGTCACCCGTCGGCCTACCCTCGCCGTGTGATGCGGGCACGCCGACGGGTCGTCTACGGCGGAGTAGTGGGATTGGCACGGTTCCACGGACATCCACCATCAGGGGCGCAGCCCCGGAGAGGATGCCCATCATGGAGACCGTGGAACGGAAGAAGCCCCGTCCTCGGCGGTCGTTCACCCCGGAGTTCAAGGC
>JBOGHR010000566.1:0-1836 GCA_050744905.1 Acidimicrobiales bacterium | reverse complement strand
ACCGTGGCCCTCCTGTCCCGTCGCACCCGTCGCCGGGTGGCCGCCTTCGACGCCCGGGTCGACGCCGCCTTCGAGCGGGTGCGGGGCAACCCGGTCGCCGACCGGGTGTTCTACGGGGCGTCCTCCGTGGCCGACCACAGCCTGCTGTGGCTCATCCTGGGGGCGCTGCGGGGGCTGCGCTCCGAGCACGACTGGGCGGCGGCCGTCCGGGTGGGGACCGGGGTGTTCGCCGAGTCGGCGCTGGTGAACGTGGGCGTCAAGTCGCTGTTCCGCCGCACCCGGCCGCCGTGGGACGTCGCGCGCCCCCTCCCCCTGCGGCGGCCCCGCACCAGCTCGTTCCCCAGCGGCCACGCCACCGCCGCGTTCACCGCCGCCGCCCTGCTGGCCGACGACGACCCGCTGTGGCCGCTGTACTACGCCCTGGCCGTCGTCGTCAGCGCCAGCCGGGTCCACGTGCGGATCCACCACGCCTCCGACGTCCTCGGCGGCGTGGCCATGGGCGCCGTCCTCGGCCGCCTCGGGCGCCGCCTGGCGCCGCTGCCGCCCCGGCCGGGCGGCCTGCTCCCCTGACCAGGAGCGGCTCGAACCGTCGGGAGGCGGGCCGGTGGTCGTCCGGCCCGCACCCGGGGGCGCCGCACCGGCTTGCCGGCGGCCGCCCACCCCGCGGTACGATCGACCGAGGCGACCACCCCCCCTTGGAGGCCGATGCTCTCGCTGTCCCCGTCCCGAGAGGCGGAACGGCTCGCTGCGGTCCACCGCTACGACGTCCTGGACACCCCGGCCGACGGGACGTTCGACCGGATCACCGCGCTGGCGGCGTTGGTCTTCGATGTGCCCGTCGCCATCGTGACCGTCGTCGACGAGGACCGGATCCGGTTCCACTCGGCCCACGGCGTGGCCGTCACCGACGTGCCCCGCGAGCCGGGCCTGTGCGCCTCGGCAATCCTCCAGGACGAGCCCTACGTGCTCGACGACGCCACGGCCGACCCGGTGGCGAGGCACAACTCCCTCGTCGCCGACGAGCCGGGGCTGCGCTTCTACGCCGCCGCGCCCCTCGCCACCTCGGACGGGTTCAACCTGGGGACCGTCTGCATCGCCGACGACCGGCCGCGGTCGATCACCCCCGCCCAGGTCGAGATCCTCTCCCAGCTCGCCGCCCTGGTCATCGACGGACTGGAGCTGCGGCTCTCGGCCCGGGCCTTCGTGGCCTGGGAGAGCGATCTCCGCCGCTCCGCCGAGCACGAGCAGCGCTCGGCCGAGGCGCTGGCGGCCGCCCTCCAGCGGGCCCTGCTCCCCCCGGCGCTGCCCGCCATCCCCGGGGTCGAGATAGCGGCGCGCTACCGACCGGCGGGCAGCGCCGACATCGGGGGCGACTTCTACGACGTGTTCCCGCTGCGGCGCAACGTGTGGGGCGTGGCCGTGGGCGACGTGTGCGGCAAGGGGCCGGCGGCCGCCGCCATCACCACCGCGGCCCGCTACGCCCTGCGGGCGGCCGCCATCGACCACGCCGAGCCCCGGCGCGTCCTCGAGCTGGTCAACGAGGCCCTCCTGCTCGACGACGGCGACGACGGGATGCGCTTCTGCACGGTGGCGTTCGGCCGCCTCCGGGCGTCGCAGGGGTCGTACCGCCTCACCGTCTCCTGCGGGGGGCACCCACTGCCGCTGCTGCGCAGGCGGGACGGCACCGTGGAGGCCGTGGCCGTGCCCGGGACCGCGGTGGGGCTGGTGGAGGAGGCCCGCTTCGTCGACCGCAGGGCCCGGCTGGAGCCGGGCGACGCCGTGCTGTTCTTCACCGACGGGCTCACCGAGCTGCGCGTCGGCGGCGAGCCTTTCGGC
>JBOGHR010000565.1:0-4998 GCA_050744905.1 Acidimicrobiales bacterium | reverse complement strand
GTCGTGGTCCGCCCGCCGGGCACCCGCCGGCCCGCCACCGGCCGGGGCGGTCCGCCCCGCCGGCGGTAGTCTTGGCCGGCCGAGGGGGGCTCGAACAAGCGTGGCTCCCCGGGAGCCCGCATGCCGCCTGCCCAGCCCACCGCCCGACGCCCGTCCCCGGCGTCGCGCCGTAGCTGGGTGTGGCGCTACCGCCGCCTGCTGTTCCTCGTCACCCTGCTCGGCTTCACCACCCTGGCCGGCTCGGCCTACCTCATGGTCCGCGTCCCCCTGCCGCCCGAGGTGCCCCAGGACGAGACGACGATCCTGACCGACGTGAACGGCGCCCGGCTGGCGTCGCTGGACAGCGGCGAGAACCGCGTGCCGGTGCCGCTCGAGGAGGTGCCCCAGGTCCTGGTCGACGCCGTCCTCGCCGCCGAGGACCGGGAGTTCTTCGACCATCCCGGCATCGACCCCGTCGGCATCGCCCGGGCGGCGTGGGCCGACCTGCGGGGCAAGGCGCTCCAGGGCGGGTCGACCATCACCCAGCAGTACGTCAAGAACGTGTACCTCACCAGCGAGCGCACCCTGATGCGGAAGCTGAAGGAGGCGGTCCTGGCCGTCAAGCTCGAGCGCCGGTACGACAAGCACGACATCCTCGAGCGCTACCTCAACACCATCTACCTGGGCCGGGGCACCTACGGCGTGCAGGCCGCGTCCCGCTCCTACTTCGGCAAGGACGTCGGCGAGCTCGGCCTGCGCGAGGCGGCCTACCTGGCCGGTCTGGTCCGCCAGCCCGAGGTGGCCGACGCCACCAAGGCGCCCGAGGCCGCCACCGCCCGGCGCACCCGCATACTGGCCGCCATGGAGGAGGTGGGGTTCATCACCTCCGCCCAGCGGGCCGAGGCGGAGGCGGAGCCGGTGACCGCCTACGTGGTGGACCGGGGGCGGGCGGAGACGACCTTCGCCCGCCCCGACAAGGGCACCCAGTACTTCGTCGAGTACGTGCGCCGCCAGCTCGAGCAGCAGTACGGGCGGGCCGCGTTGTACTCGGGCGGGCTGCGGGTGCGCACCACCCTCGACCTGGACGCCCAGGCCCAGGCCCACGATGCCGTGTACGGGTTCCTCGACCGCACCGACGACCCGGCCGCCGCTCTCGTCGCCATCGACCGCAACGGCCACGTGCGGGCCATGGTCGGCGGCCGCGACTGGGGCGCCGCCGATCCGTTCGCCAAGGTCAACCTGGCGGTGGGCCGCGACGGGGGCGGCACCGGCCGCCAGCCGGGCTCCACCTTCAAGCCCTTCGTGCTGGCCACCGCCGTGCGCGACGGCTACAGCCCGCGGTCCGCCCTGCCGGGCCCCGCCCAGGTCACCTTCCCCAAGGCCAACCAGGGCAAGGACTACGTGGTCAGGAACTTCGAGGACGCCGACTTCGGCGAGGCCGTGGACCTGATCGACGCGACCAGGAGCTCGGTCAACACCGTGTACGCCCAGCTCATCAAGGTGGTCGGCGCCGGCGACGTGGCCGAGCTGGCCCGCCAGGCGGGGATCCGCTCGCCTCTGGTCGAGAACATCTCGCTCGCGCTGGGGACGTCGGAGGTCTCGGTGCTGGAGATGGCGAGCGCCTTCTCCACCTTCGCCAACCGGGGCGTCCACGTCGAGCCCACGGTCATCCTCGAGGTCACCCACGCCAACGGGCGCATCCTGCGCCCGGCGCCCGCTCCCGTCCGCAGGCGGGTGCTCGACCGCCGAGTCGCCGACGTCGTGAACCACGCCCTCCAGCAGGTGGTGCAGTCGGGCTCCGGCACCCAGGCCCGCTTCGGCCGGCCGGTGGCCGGCAAGACCGGGACCACCCAGGACTTCGGCGACGCCTGGTTCGTCGGCTACACGCCCGAGCTCACCACCGCGGTGTGGATGGGCTTCCCCGAGGGCAACGTCCGCAAGATGGACAACGTGCGGGGGCGCAGGGTCAACGGCGGCTCGTTCCCGGCCGTGCTGTTCCGCCGCTTCATGTCCGAGGCGACCAAGGACGCCGCCGCCGCCGGGTTCCCCGCCGCCGACCTGTCGAGGGGCAAGCCGCTGAAGCCCCCGCCGGGGGTGGTGCTGCCGACGACGACCTCCTCGACGACGCCTCCCACCACCGAGGCGGAGCCGTCGCCGGGCACCGGCGCGGCGCCACCCGCAGAGCCGGCTCAGGCGGCGACCACCACGACCGCCGTGGTGGCCAGGCCGCCCGAGACCACGACCACCACCGCCGGGTTGCTCGGCCTCGGCGGCGGCCGCCGGTAGGGGCGGTGGGGCGCGCCGACCCGCCCGTCAGGCCTCGTCGAGCGGGACGTGGTCGGCGGCGGCGCGGCACTCGAAGCACCACAGCTCGCCGTCGACGCCGTCGCCGGCGGCACCGTTCTGGCCCGGCGAGCGCACCAGCACCAGGTCGTCGTCGTCGCCGGCGCAGCGCTCGCACACCCGCTCCACACCCCAGACGCTACCCGGCGGTGCCACACTGGGGGGCACCGCCGGCAGCCCTCGTGCGCCGGACGGGGAAGGAGGATCCCATGACGGCTACCCGACCGAGCGCGGTCACCGTCCCGGCCGTGCGGGGCCGCAAGGGCGACGCCGGCGCAGCGCCGCTGGTGATGGTGACGGCCTACGACGCGCCCACCGCCCGCATGGCCGACGAGGCGGGCGTCGACGTCATCCTGGTCGGCGACTCGGTGGCCATGGTCGTGCTGGGCTACGACGACACCCTCCAGGTGGGCATGGACGACATGGTCCACCACACCGCCGCCGTGGCCCGCACCCGGCCGCACGCCCTGGTGGTGGCCGACCTGCCGTGGCTGAGCTACCACGTGGGGCCCGACGACGCCGTGCGCAACGCCGGCCGGCTGGTCAGGGCCGGAGCGGCGGCGGTGAAGCTGGAGGGGGGCCGGAAGCGGCTCGCCGTGGTGGGCGCCCTGCTCGACGCCGAGATCCCCGTCATGGGCCACCTGGGCCTCACCCCGCAGTCGGTCCACGCCACCGGCGGCTACCGGGTCCAGGGCAAGGACGCCGATGCGGCCGCCGCCCTCGTCGACGAGGCGCGGGCGCTGGCCGCCGCCGGCGTGTTCGCCATCGTGCTCGAGGGGGTGCCCGCGCCGGTGGCCCGCCTGGTGACCGAGGCGGTCGACGTCCCCACCATCGGCATCGGCGCCGGGCGGTGGTGTGACGGCCAGGTCCTGGTGTTCCACGACGTGGTGGGCCTGGAGGACCGGGTGCTGCCCCGCTTCGTCCGGCGGTACGCGTCGCTCAAGGCGGACGGCGTGGCCGCCGTGGCCGCCTTCGCCGCCGACGTGCGCGCCGGCCGCTTCCCGGCCGACGCCGAGAGCTACCGGCTGGGCGAGGCGGCCGCTGCCGCCCTGGGCGTCGACGGAGGTGCTAGCAAGACGGCGTGACCGAGCCGGACCGGTGCCCGCGGCGGGGGCCGGTGGCGCGCCAGGCGCCCGCCTGATGCCCGGCCGCCACTCCATCAAGGGGCCACGGCGGGTCCGGCGCTGGCTGGGCTGGGCCGTCGGGCTGCTGGCCTTCCTGGCCGCCGTGGGGTTCCTCACCGTCGGGGCAAACGGCCCGGCCGACCCCGTCCTCGGGGGCGTCCCCGGCTTCGGCGAGGTCGCCTTCCGGGTCACGCCCGCCGGCGCCACGTCGGCGTCGGCGCAGCACTGCGCGCTGGTGGCGGGCACCGACGAGCAGCGGGCCCGGGGGATGATGGGGCGGCGGGACCTGGCCGGCTTCGACGGCATGCTGTTCCGCTTCGACGCCGACACCACCGCCGCGTTCTACATGCGCAACGTGCCCGTGCCCCTCAGCATCGCCTGGTTCGACGCCGAGGGCCGGTTCGTCTCCTCGGCCGAAATGGCGCCCTGCCCCGACCAGGAGGGATGCCCCACCTACCCGCCGGCCGGCCCCTACCGCCTGGCCCTGGAGGTGCTGCAGGGTGGCCTGGCGCCGCTGGGCGTGGGCCCCGGCTCGTCGATCACGGTGGGCGGGCCCTGCCCGGGCTGACCGCCCGCCCGCCGGCGGGGGCGGGAGGGAGCCGCTGTCACACCGCTGTGCGAGGCTTGGATGCGAGATGGAGCGATCGCCGGTGTCGACTACGATGACCACTTCCAGTACGACCCTGCCCCGGACCGACCGGGGTCCCGAGCGCCAGGGGCGCCGGGTCCAGAGGGAGGTGCGGCCCGTGCGGCCCTACGAAGTCATGGTCATCCTCGACCCCGGCCTGGAGGAAGACGTCATCCGGGCCACCGTCGACCGGGCCACCGCGCTGATCGCCGCGAACGGGGGCAACCCCGGCCGGGTCGATCGGTGGGGCAAGCGCCGGTTCGCCTACGAGCTGGGCCACCGCTGGGAGGGCTACTACGTCCTCCTGGAGGCGGCGGCCGAGCCGGCGGCGATGGCCGAGCTGGATCGGATGCTCTCCCTCGCGGACGACGTCATCCGCCACAAGGTGATCCGCCTCCCCGACGCCGTCGCCAACCGGCCCGCCTCCGGGCGGGCGGGCGGCGGGGCGCCGGCGGCGGTCGCCACCAACGGCGGCGAGAGAGCGAAAGAGGACTGAGGACGATGAGCAACGGAAACAGCGTGACCCTGGTCGGCAACGTCACCCGCGACCCCGAGCTGCGCTTCACGCCCAGCGGGCAGCCCACGGCGTCGTTCGGCCTGGCCGTCAACCGCCGCTGGCAGGACCGCCAGAGCGGCGAGTGGCAGGAGGCGGTGTCGTTCTTCGACATCGTGTGCTGGCGGGAGATGGCGGAGAACGCCAGCGAGTCGCTCAGCCGCGGCTCGCGGGTGATCGTCACCGGGCGCCTGGAGCAGCGCTCCTGGGAGAACCAGGAGGGCGAGAAGCGATCGAAGGTCGAGGTGGTGGCCGACGAGATCGGCCCCAGCCTGCGGTGGGCCACCGCCGCCGTCACCAAGAACGAGCGCCGTGCCCCCGGGGAGGGCGGCGGCGGCCAGCCCGGCGGCCAGGGCGGCCAGGGCCACGGC
>JBOGHR010000564.1:0-4124 GCA_050744905.1 Acidimicrobiales bacterium | reverse complement strand
CTGCTCACCCTCTCCGGCCGGGGCGACAAGGACGCCGCCCAGGTGGCCGAGCACCTCGGCGAGCCCGTCGAATGAACCTCGAGTCCCGGCTCCGGGCCCGGAGGGAGGACGGGGCCAAGCTGCTGGTCCCCTATGTGACCGGCGGGCTGGGCGAGCGGTGGACCGACGTGCTGGCCGCCATGGCCGCCGCCGGCGCCGACGCCGTGGAGATCGGCATCCCCTTCTCCGACCCGGTGATGGACGGGCCGACCATCCAGGAGGCGTCGCAGCGGGCGCTGGAAGGCGGCGCCACCCCGGCCGGGATCCTGGCCGCCGTGCCCACCGACGTGGGGGTCCCCCTGGTGGCCATGACCTACTACAACATCGTCTACCGGGCCGGGCACCGCCGCTTCGCCGGGTCGCTGCGGGCCGCCGGGGTGGCCGGCGCCATCGTGCCCGACGTGCCCCTGGAGGAGCTGGGCCCGTGGGCCGGGGCGGCGGCCGACGAGGGCGTGGAGACCGTGCTGCTGGCGTCCCCCGTCACTCCCGACGACCGCCTGGCCCGCATCTGCGAGCGGTCCCGGGGCTTCGTCTACGGGGTGAGCCTCATGGGCGTCACCGGCGAGCGCTCGTCCCTGGCCGCCTCGGCGGCGGTGGTGGCCAAGCGCCTGAAGGCCCACACCGACAAGCCCGTCCTCCTCGGCGTCGGCGTGTCCACCCCCGCCCAGGCGGTGGAGGCCTCCGCCGAGGCCGACGGGGTGATCGTGGCCTCGGCGCTCATGCGCCGCCTGCTCGACGGCGACTCGCCCGAGCAGGTGGGCGAGGCCGTGGCCCGCTTCCGCGCCGCCCTCGACCGGGGCTGAGGCGGCGCCCCCGACCCCCACTCCCTGCTCGGGACGGGTCAGGGGCGGCGGATCTCGGTGACGTAGGCCGGCGGGAGGGCGGCGTGGCGGGCGGCCAGGTCGGAGAGCTGGGTGCCGGTCACCGTCTCCTCCCGGAGCAGCTCGGCGACCAGCGCCTCCAGGAGCCCGACGTTGTCGGCGATGAGGTGGCGGGCGGTGGTGATGGCCTGCTCCAGGAGGCGGTCGACGGCCTCGCCGATGCGGTCGGCCTGCCCGCTGCCCAGCTGGGCGTAGCTGGCCCGGCTGGTGGGGCCCAGCTCGCTCATGCCGAACTCCGTCACCATCGACAGGGCGAGCGAGGTGGCCGAGGCGAAGTCGCTCGCCGCCCCCTGGGTGAAGTCGCCGTCGAGGTGGTGCTCCTCGGCCGCCCGGCCGGCCATGGCCACGACCAGGCGGGCCTCGGCCTCGGAGCGGGTGAGGAACGAGTTGTCGTTGCCGCCCATCCAGGTGACGCCGCCGGCCTGCCCGCGGGGCACGATGGTGACCGACACGGGGTCGTCGGCGTGGGGGAGGAGCAGGGCGGCGACGGCGTGGCCGGCCTCGTGCCAGGCGGTGATCCGCCGGTCCCGCTCGGTGACGACGGCCGACACCCGGGCCCGGCCCATGACGGCGGTGGCCAGGGCGGCCTGGAGGTGGGCGTTGGTGATGAAGCGCGAGCCGTTGCGGGCCGCCTCCAGGGCCGCCTCGTTCATGAGCAGGGCGAGGTCGGCGCCGGTGAGCCCCGGCGTGCGGCGGCCCAGCGCCACCAGGTCGACGTCGGGGGAGAGCTGGCGGTCCTTGGCGTAGAGCTCGAGGATCTTGGTCCGACCCACCCGGTCAGGGGCGGGGACGGTGACCCGGCGGTCGAAGCGCCCGGGGCGGGTGAGGGCGGCGTCGAGGACGTCGGCCCGGTTGGTGGCGGCCAGCACGATGACGCCGGAGTCGCTGAAGCCGTCCATCTCCACCAGGAGCTGGTTGAGGGTGTTCTCCCGCTCCTCGTTGCCGCTGCCGCTGGACTGGCTGCTGCGGGCCTTGCCGACGGCGTCGATCTCGTCGATGAAGATGATGGCCTTGCCGTGCTTGCGGGCGGCGGTGAACACCTGGCGGACCCGGGAGGCCCCCACCCCCACGAAGGTCTCGACGAAGTCGGAGCCGGACAGGGCGAAGAAGGGCACGCCGGCCTCGCCGGCCACGGCCCGGGCCAGGAGGGTCTTGCCGGTGCCCGGGAGACCCACCACCAGCACGCCCCGGGGCATGCGCGCCCCGGCGTCGACGAAGCGGGCCGGGTCGATGAGGAAGTCGACGATCTCCTTGACCTCGGCCACGGCCTCGTCGGCGCCGGCCACGTCGGAGAACCGGGTGTCGGGCACCTCGGTGGGCTCGCGGCGGGACTTGGCCAGCCGACCCACGTTGATCCCCATGCGCGGCCCCATGAAGAAGACGAAGAAGGCGATGAGCAGCGCCACCGGGAGCAGGCTGAGCAGGAGGCTGCCCCACATGGAGCCGGTCTTGTTGGGCGACGCCGTGACCTTGACGTCGTGCTCGATGGCGGTGTTGGTGAGCTCGGGCCCCGACCCCACCGGGTAGGCGGTCTGGACCTCGGTGCCGTTGGTGAGGATCAGCGTGGCCCGCCTCGACCCGTCGTTCAGGTGGAGCCGGCCGACCTTGCCCTCCTTGATGGCCTGCACGGCGCCCGAGAGGGTGACCTCGGGGACCTTCTTCTTCGACGAGCTGCCGCCCGGGAGGTTGAACAGCACGAACAGGACGGCGGCGAACAGCCCGACGACGACGACGATCTGCCGGCGGCTGGCCCGCGGCCTGTCCCGCTGCGGTCCGTGCTGTCCGGGGGGCATGCGCATGGTCGGCCTTTCTGGCGAGCGAGGCGACTCACCATCTTCCCCTTCTTCGTCGGCATCGAACAGGGCGGATTTGAGCAGATCCGCCGGGCAATCCCGGCGAAGGGCCCGCCGTCCGCTACGCTGGGTGGCGTGAGCACGCAGGGCGCGCTGCTCGCGGGCTCACCTCATGTGCTCCTGTGGTGTCGGGTGCGAGGAAGGGCCCACCCGAGATCAGGAGTGAAGAGTTGACGACGTTCGCCGCGCTCGGCGTGTCCGACGACCTGGTGGTGGCACTGGCCGCCCAGGGGATCATCGAGCCGTTCCCCATCCAGGCCCTGACCCTCCCCGACGCCCTCGCCGGCCGGGACGTGTGCGGCAAGGCCAAGACCGGCTCGGGCAAGACCCTGGCCTTCGGCCTTGCCCTGCTGGAGCGCAGCAAGCCCTCGCCGCCCGGCCGCCCCGACTCGCTGGTGCTGGTGCCGACCCGCGAGCTGGCCGTGCAGGTGACGGCCGTGCTGGCGCCGCTGGCCGCCGTGCGGGGCCGCAAGGTGGCCGCCGTGTACGGCGGGGCGAGCATGGACCGCCAGGTGAAGGCGGTGAGGTCGGGCGCCGACATCGTGATCGCCACCCCGGGCCGGCTCATCGACCTGGGTGAGCGGGGCACGGTCAGCGTGGCCGGCGTCCGCCACGTGGTGCTGGACGAGGCCGACCGCATGGCCGACATGGGCTTCCTGCCCCAGGTCGAGTGGTTCCTGCGCCGCATCGAGTCGGAGCACCAGACGCTGCTGTTCTCCGCCACCCTGGACGGCGACGTCGACCACCTGGTGAAGACCTACCTGCGCGACCCGGTCCGCCACGAGGTGGAGTCGGAGCAGACGACGGTGGAGGAGATGTCCCACCGGTTCCTCAAGGTCCACCAGATGGACAAGCTCAAGGTGGCGGCCGCCGTGGCGCGCTCGCAGAAGCGCACCCTGGTGTTCACCCGGACCAAGCGGGGGGCCGACCGCCTGGCCGCCCAGCTGGTGCGGGAGGGGCTCCGGGTAGGGATCATCCACGGCGACCTGCGCCAGCAGCAGCGGGAGAAGGCCCTGCAGGACTTCACCGCCGGCAAGCTGCCCGTGCTGGTGGCCACCGACGTGGCCGCCCGGGGCATCGACGTGGAGGGCATCGACGTCGTCGTCCACTACGACCCGCCGGAGGACCACAAGGCGTACCTGCACCGCTCCGGGCGCACGGCCCGGGCCGGCGAGGAGGGCATGGTCGTCACCCTCGTTCTGTGGGACCAGGAGATGGAGGTCGAGCGCCTGCAGAAGCGCATCGGCGTGCGCCAGCCGTTCGTGGAGGTGTTCTCCAACGACCGGCGCCTGGCCGACCTCGGCGCCTGGGACCCGGCGTCGGACGCCCCGGCCGCTCCCGCCCCCCGGCC
>JBOGHR010000563.1:0-2488 GCA_050744905.1 Acidimicrobiales bacterium | reverse complement strand
GGGCGGCCGGGTGTGCGCGGGCAGGCGACGGCGGCGAGGGCGGCGATGACATTGGCGGGTCGGGGTCATCCCCCCACCCCCGCCGGCCTTGCCGGCGATCATGTCGAGCACCGTGCGGTACGTCCCGTGGTATGCAGCCCGGCCGACCGGCCCGACATGGAGGCGGCTCCGCGACCCAGCCGGTCGGGTCCCAGGAGCTGCCGGGCCACCGGCCAGCGCCCGACCCACGACGGGGTTCCCATCGGGCCTCTGCCTCCCCCGACCGGGTCGACGACGAACCCCGGCCTCGCCGGCCGCGCCGCTACGTGGCGGTGGGGAGGTCCGGCAGCACGAGCGTGCCGTCGGCGCGCAGGGTGAAGCCCGGGTTGTGGGCGATCTCCCAGACGTGGCCGTCCGGGTCCCGGAAGACGCCGGCATAGCCGCCGTAGAAGGTCGCCGCCGGCCGCCTGGTCACCCCGGCGCCGGCGGCCTCGGCGGCGCTCACGACGCCGTCCACCTCGCCACGGGAGGCGACGTTGTGGGCCAGGACGACGCCGCCGAAGCGGCTCCCCTCGTCGGTGATCCCGCAGTCGGCGGCGAGCTTGTCGCGGCCCCAGAGCACGACGGCCTGGCCGCCGGCCTGGAAGAACACCGTCTCCTCCACCTCGTACCCGCGCCAGCCGAGCTGCTCGTAGAAGGAGCGAGACCGGCCCAGGTCGGCCACGCCGAGGGTGACGATGCTGATCCGCTGGTCCATGGGCGGCCGACGCTACCTCGCAGCCCGACCGCCCTCTCCGGTCCCTTCGGCGGCCTCGTCGAGGTCCTTCGCCCCCGGTCCACGCCGCCGTCGGCGCTCGTGGCGATCAGCTCGGCGGTGCGCCGATGGGCCCTACGGCGACTCCGGCTCCCACGGCGTGGCCAGCTGGAGGTAGTTGCCGTCGGGATCGGCGAAGGTGCACAACAGCATCCCGCCCCCTCCGCCCGGGTCGTACGGCTCGGCCACGACCTCGGCACCGAGCCCCTTGACCCGCTCGAACTCCCCCTTCACGTCTGGCGTGGAGAAGTTGAGCATGATCCGGCCCGGCTCCCTGCTCCTTCCCGTCACGTCGCTGTGGGGGCCGATGGCCAGGCTGCCGTCGCCGGCCCGGAACCCGAACCATCCGTTGGGTTCGTCGCTCCAGTCGGCGTCGGCGGCGCCCAGGACCTTGCCGTAGAAGTCGGCGAGCCTCCTGGGGTCAGCGGACCCCAGCATGATGTTGTTCAGGTTCAGCGCCATCGCTCCTCCTCGGGTTCATCCGCTTCGTGGTGATCGATCGGGGACCAGGCGGTCCCGGGCCAAGCGTGCCCGACGGCGGGTCGCGGCGTGGCCGGTCGGGCGTCCCCGCCCGGGTCAGGGCGCGGCCGGCGCCTCCACGTTGACCATCCAGGAGGCCCCGAACCGGTCGACGCAGGTGCCGAACATGGGGGACCAGAAGGTCTCGGCCATGGGCATCGCCACCTCGCCCCCCTCGGCCAGTGCCTCGAACACCCGGGTGGCCTCGCCGACGTCGGGCACCGTGGCGTTGACGGCCACCCCCCGCATGGGCCCGCCGTCGCCCGACGGGTCGTCCGACCCCATCAGCAGGTGGCCCTCGAACGTCAGGGCGGCGTGCATGATCAGGTCCGCGTGCTCGGTGGGGACGGGGTCCTCGGCCGGCATGTCGGACATCGGCAGCAGCACGAGGTCCCCGCCGAAGACCTCTTGGTAGCGGGTGAAGGCCTGGCGGCAGGTGCCGCTGAAGAACAGGTAGGGATGGAACGCCATCGGTCCTCCGGGTGGTCGTCGAGCGCTGCTGGTCTGACGTCGCGTGCCGGGCGAACTCATCGGCGGCCGCTCGGGCGCCGGCGGCGGGCCGGCCGTTTCGCTACCGCGGCGCCCACAGGCGGTCCTCCAGGCCCGACGCCCGGGCGACGAGGTGGTCGACGGCGGCACGGACGCTGGCCTCGAGACCCGCCAGGGTGAGGTGGCGCCGGGCGCGGGTGACGGCGGTGTAGAGCAGCTCCCGGGTGAGCATCGGCGAGCCGGGCTCCGGGAGCAGCACGGCCACGGCGTCGAACTGCGAGCCCTGGCTCTTGTGCACGGTCATGGCGTGTACCGTCTCCACCGCCTGGAGGCGGGCAGGGCTGACCTCGACCAGCTCGCCCCGCCGCTCGAACACGGCCGTGAGCCGCTCGGCGCGGGCCACCACCACCCCGGTGTCGCCGTTGAACAGGCGCAGGGCGTAGTCGTTCTCGGTGACGAGGAGGGGCTGGCCCGCGTACCAGCGGCCGGCGGTGGCGGCGCCGGCCGCGTAGCCCGGGATGGCGTCGCGCAGCCACCGCTCGGCGGTGGCCGTCCAGGTGGCGACCCCGTACGGGCCACGCCGGTGGGCACAGAGCACGCGCATGGCGCCCAACCCGTCGAGGGCGGCCCTGCCGTCGCCGGCGGCGGCCGCGTCGCGCACCAGCCGCCCGGCCGCCACCACCGGGT
>JBOGHR010000562.1:0-5689 GCA_050744905.1 Acidimicrobiales bacterium | reverse complement strand
TCGGTGGTGCGGCGGCACTCGGCGCCGTCGGGGCCGCCGTCGAGGCGGTACCGGCCGGCGGCGTCGGGACGGAAGGCGTCGGCGACGTCGATCACCAGCGTGCCCGGGACCCGGTAGCGGCGGGCGGCGAGGGCGGCCGCCGCGTCCAGCAGCCGGGCCCAGAGCATGTCGCTGGCCATGGTGACCCGCAGGCGGCGGGGGTCGGCCAGCATCCAGCGCAGGGGGTCGTCGAGCGGCCGCAGGTCGGCCTCCACCACCGAGGTGAGGTCGAGGGACAGCAGGAACCGCCACAGGGCCGCCTCCGCCTCGGGCGTGAGGCCGACGACCTCCGACGCCAGCGCCCGGCCGTCGGGCAGCCCGTGCTCCCACGTGTGCCTCACCCGGTACGCGGCGTAGCCGTCGGCCTCCCCTGCCGAGCTCTCGTGAACGGCGTAGAACAGGGGGCTGGCCCCCTTCCGATCACGCTCGGGGTCGCGGAACGTGCCGTCCCACCATGCCTGGGGCCGGCGCAGGTCGCCCGGCTGGCTCCGGCGGGCGGCATCGAGGACCGGCGGGAGCACCTTGGCCGCCTCCTCGGTGTCCAGCAGGACGACCCGGCCGGTGTCGGCGGGGATGGAGGGCCGCAGGGCGGCGTGGCGGGTGTCGATCTCGACCGCCGCGTGGGACGACGCCACGCCGTAGCCGAAGCGGCCGTAGATGAGGCTCTCCGACGCCAGGAGGACGGCGACCGCCTCGCCCCGGCCGGCGGCGTCGTGGAGCAGGGCGCCTATCATGCGGGTGAGGTGCCCGCGGCGGCGGTGGGTCGGCAGCACGCCGACCAGCGAGACGGCGGCCACCGGCACGGTGGCGAGGCCGGGGAGGGTCAGCTCGAAGGAGAAGGCGGCGGAGGCGCCGACCATGCGGCCGCCCTCGAAGACGGCCCGGGTGCGGTCGAGCTCGACGACCTTGCGCACGTCGTCGCTCCGGTCGGGGTCCGACGGCGCCGAGGCGAAGGCGGCGTGGTCGACCCGCCTCAGCTCGTCGAGCTCCTCCTCGGTGACGGCCCGCAGCTCCACGCCCATGGCATCTGTTGTACGGCGGCGGCTACCGCCCGTCGAGCGATTTGCGGACGAGCTCGACCGCCGCCTCGCTGGCGTTGGCGTCATCGCCCTGGATGCTGAGCAGCTCGGCCCGGTCCCGCTCGGCCTCGGTGGCGGCGCCCTCGTCGGCCGCCGCCAGCCGGGCGTCGACGCCCTGCTCGACCAGCAGGCGGGCCTCGGCCAGCAGGGCCTCCACCATCTCGTCCTCGCCCACGACCCGCACCACCCTGCCCTTCACGAACAGGTGGCCCCGCCGCCGGCCGGCGGCGATGCCCAGGTCGGCCTCCCGGGCCTCGCCCGGCCCGTTGACGACGCAGCCCATGACGGCCACCTGGACGGGCAGCGCCTCGGCCTCGAAGGCGGCCTGGGCGTCCTTGGCCACCTGGATGACGTCGATCTCGGCCCGCCCGCACGACGGGCAGGCGATGAGGTCGACCCCCTTGCGCTCCCGCAGGTTGAGCGCCTCCAGGAGCTGGCGGCCGGCCCTGGCCTCCTCCACCGGATCGGCGGTGAGCGAGTAGCGGATGGTGTCCCCGATGCCCTCGGCCAGCAGGGTGGCGATGCCCGCCGTGCCCTTGACCAGCCCGGCCGGCGGGGGGCCGGCCTCGGTGACGCCCAGGTGCAGCGGGTGGTCGACGGTGCCGGCCAGCTGGCGGTAGGCCTCGATCATGAGGGGGACGCTGGACGCCTTGACGGAGATCTTCACGTCGTCGAAGCCCACCTCGGCGAACAGGCCCAGTTCGATCATGGCCGACTCCACCAGCGCCTCGGGCGTGGGGCCGCCGTGGCGGGCGTAGAGGTCCCGGTCGAGCGACCCGGCGTTGACGCCGATGCGCACGGGTACCTTGCGGTCCCGGGCCTCGGAGGCGATGAGGCGGACGTGGTCGGGGCGGCGGATGTTCCCCGGGTTGAGGCGCAGGCAGTGGACCCCGGCCTCCAGGGCGGCCAGGCCCATGCGGTGGTCGTTGTGCACGTCGGCGACGATCGGCACGGGGGACCGGGGCACGATGCGGGCCAGCCCTTCGGCCGCCGCCCCGTCGTTGCAGGTGCAGCGGACGATGTCGGCGCCCGCCGCAGCCAGGGCGTACACCTGGGCCAGGGTGGCGTCCACGTCCGCCGTCTTGGTGATCGTCATCGACTGCACGCTGATCGGGGCGCCGCCGCCGACGGGCACCGAACCCACCTGGATCCGCCGGGTCGGCCGTCGAGGAGCGGCGATCACCACGCCGGCCAGCGTACGCGTGCGGCTACTGGAACGGGTTGCCGATGGGGCGGACGATGTCGAGGTACAGCGACGACATGCCGAGGAACACCAGCATCAGGAACACCATGTAGTAGATGGGCATGGCCTTGGCGATGTCGGCGTGGTAGCGGCGGCCCTTCCGGGAGCGGAGCCGCTCGTAGGTGGCGATGGCCACGTGGCCACCGTCGAGGGGCAGCAGCGGGATCATGTTGAACACGCCCACGAACACGTTGATGGCCAGCAGCAGGGTCAGCACCTCTCGCCACCCCGTGTCCGCCGCCTGAGACGCCACCCGCACGAAGCCCACCGGCGACAGGAACCGGTTCTCCCCCTCGGCGCCCTCGACATCGCCGACCAGCTGGCGGCCGTAGGAGGTGGCGCCCCCGGGCGAGAAGATGGTCGCCAGGGCCTTGACCGTGTCGGCGGTGGCCCGGCCCAGCCCGACGGTCGAGCGCCCCAGGGCGGTGACGGGATCGGACCGCTCGATGGGGAAGATGGGCCTGCCGATGCCGACGAAGCCGACGGGCCGGTCCGGGTCCTCCACCACCGGAGCGCCGTCGACCTGCACGGTGCTGAGGTCCACCGGGGTGGCGGTGAGCTCCAGGCGGCGGCCGTCCCGCTCCACCTCGAACACCACGGGCCGGCCGGGCCGGCTGCGGATGTAGGCGGGCACGTCGTCCCAGCTCAGGCGCCGGCCGTCGACGGCCAGCACGGTGTCGCCCACCTGGAGCCCCGCCTCCTCGGCCGGGCTGGGCCCCGACCGCAGCCGGCTGATCTGGCCGATGGTGAACTCGCGGTCGTAGGAGGGCACGCCCACGACGGCGAAGAGGCTGAACAGCAGGAGGAAGGCGAGGATGAAGTGGACGGCCGAGCCGGCCACCGCCACCGACAGGCGCCGGGCGTAGGACTTCTGGCGGTAGGTGCGCTCCTCGTCGGCCGGATCGACCTTCTCGAGGCTGCTCATGCCGACGATCTTCACGTAGCCGCCGGCGGGGATGGCCTTGACCCCGTACTCGGTCTCGCCCTTCCGCACCGACCACAGCCGGGGCCCGAAGCCGAGGAAGTACTCGGTGACCTTCATGCCCGCCCACTTGGCCGTCACGAAGTGCCCCAGCTCGTGGAGCATGATCATCACGATGATGGCGGCCACGATCCCCACCGTGCTCGTCGTCCCGGTGACGACGGCGGCCGCCACCCCGGCGGCCACGACCAGCGCCAGGCGGATGAGGGCGGCGCGCTGCTCGGCGGGCGTCGGCTCGGGCCGCCGCTCGCGCTCGGGCCGGGTCTGCGTGTCGGTCATGCGGCTCTCGATCTCCGTTCCACCGCCGCGCCCGCCCAGTCCCGGGCGCTGCGGTCGGCCTCCAGCACAACGCCGAGGTCATCGGCTTTCGTTCCCGGCACCGCGTCCAGGCAGTCCTCGATCACGGCCGCGATGTCGCTCCACCGCAGCCGGCCGTCGAGGAAGGCGGCCACCGCCACCTCGTTGGCGGCGTTGAGGACGGCGGGGGCGGTGCCACCCCGGCGGCCGGCCTGGTAGGCGAGGGCCAGGCAGCGGAACGTGGCCGTGTCGGGCGGGGCGAAGTCGAGCCGGCCCACCCGGGCCCAGTCGATGGCCCCGAAGGCGACCGGGGCCCGGTCGGGGTGGCCGAGGGCATAGGCGATGGGCAGGCGCATGTCGGGCCGGGACAGCTGGGCGATGGTCGACCCGTCGCTGAACTCGACCATGGAGTGGACGACGGACTGCGGCTGCACCACCACCTCGATGGCGTCGTAGGCGATCCCGAACAGCTCGTGGGCCTCGATGACCTCCAGGCCCTTGTTCATGAGGGTGGACGAGTCGATCGTGTCCTTGGGGCCCATGTCCCAGGTGGGGTGGGCCAGGGCGTCGTCCACCGTCACGCCGGCCAGCTCCTCTGCCGACCGCCCGAGGAACGGCCCCCCGCTGGCGGTCAGCATCAATCGGCGGACCTCGTCCCGCCGGCCGGAGCGCAGGCACTGGTGGAGGGCGGAGTGCTCGGAGTCCACGGGGAGGATCTCGGCGCCCGGGGTGGCCCGGGCGACCTGGACGACGGGCCCGGCGGCGATCAGCGACTCCTTGTTGGCCAGCGCCAGGCGCCGGCCGGCCTCCAGGGCGGCCAGCGTCACCGGCAGCCCGGCGAAGCCGACCACCGAGTTGAGGACCACCTCGGCCCGCCGGGCGATGGCGGCCAGCGCCTCCTCGCCGGCCCACAGCTCCGTCCCCGCCGGCAGCCGCCCGGCCAGGCCCCTCGCCGCGTCGGCATCGGCCACCGCCACCACCCCGGGCCGCAGCAGGGCGGCCTGGTCGGCCAGGGCGTCCACCGACGACCGGGCCCCGATGGCCACCACCTCGTACCGTCCCGGGTGCGCCCGCACCACGTCCACCGCCTGGGTGCCGATCGAGCCGGTCGAGCCCACCAGGGCCACCGTCGTGGTCAATTCCGCCCCGTCGAGCTCGCCGGGCAGGCTGCGCTCGCGCCGGCGACGGTCATGCGAGGTCGAGCACCTGCACCAGGTAGTAGGTGGCGGGGAGGACGAAGAGGAGGGCGTCGAAGCGGTCCAGGACCCCCCCGTGGCCGGGCAGGATCGAGCCCATGTCCTTCACCCCCAGGTCCCGCTTGAGCATGGACTCGCACAGGTCGCCGAGGGGGGCGACCACCGCCACCATGATCCCCAGGGCCAGGGCGGTGCCCGCCGTCCAGGGGTGCACCCCGGGCAGCACGCCGACGAACAGCACGCTGGCGAACACGGCCGAGAGCATGCCGCCGATCAGCCCCTCCATGGTCTTGTTGGGGCTGATGTCGGGGGCCAGCGGGCGGCTGCCCATCTGGCTGCCGAAGAACAGCCCCCCGATGTCGTGGGCGACGGTGGCCACCACGGCGCCGAGGAGGAAGGCGATCCCCTCCCGGTCGGGGATGGCCAGCAGCAGGGCGCCGAACGAGCCCAGCAGCCCGACCCACATGAACACGAACAGTGTGACCGCCACGTTGACGGTGGGCCGGGCCCGGACGACGCCGAACAGGTACCAGAGGAAGGAGAAGACGGCGGTGAGCGCCATCACCAGCGGGATGGCGCTCACCCCGTCGCTGTAGGTGGCGAACATCAGCGACACCGTGGCGATGAGCCCGAGCAGGGTGGCCGGGCGGTAGCCGGCCCGGCGCAGCACGTCGTAGGCCTCGGCGGCGGCCAGGATCACCACGCCGGTCACCAGGACCAGGGCCGGCCCGGGCCCGGCCTTGAACACGGCGAGGGCGACGGCAGCCAACGCGGTGCCGATGACGACGGCCCGGCGCAGGTCGCGCCGCCCCGGCTGCTGGGGCGGCGGCTCCTGGGCGGGGGGGGCCTGGCG
>JBOGHR010000561.1:0-2646 GCA_050744905.1 Acidimicrobiales bacterium | reverse complement strand
CTCGGCGTGGCCGCGCTCGCCGGCGCGTGCGGGGGCGACAGCGACGGGCCGGCCGCCGCACCGACCGGCGAGGACGGCACCGTGCTGACCATCGAGGACTTCGCGTTCTCCCCCGAGCCCCTCGTCGTGCCGGTGGGCACCGTGGTGCGGGTCGTCAACGAGGACGACGCGCCCCACACCGCCACCGCCGACGACGGCTCATTCGACACCGGCGAGCTGGCCGGGGGCGCGAGCGGGGAGATCGCGCTCTCGTCGCCCGGGGAGATCCCCTACTTCTGCGCCATCCATGACTACATGCGGGGCGTCATCCGCGTCGGCGACTAGTCCCGAACACGCATCCGACAACCGGGCGGACCGCAGGTCCCCCCTCGCCACTCCTGAAAGGAAGACCGCTTCGGTGACCATCGATGACCGATCACTCAACGAGTTGATCGTCGAGTCCCAGGACCTCCAGGTCGACGCCATGCGCGACATCAACGCCACGCTCCCCGAGCTGGCCGAGATCCGCCACGAGCGCCGCGGCCAGGAGATCGACCTGGACGAGATCAACCGCTACAACGCCGACCGCCGGACGGTCCTGCGAAACCTGGGGCTGGGCGGGGGCGGCATGGCCGCCCGCGGCCTGGTGGGCGGTGGGTTCGGGGCGCTGCTCGCCGGTCTCCTCGCCACGCCGGCCCGGGCCGACGAGGCCCTCGACATCCAGATCCTCCAGACGGCGTCGTCCCTGGAGATCCTGGCCGTCGCCACCTACGGCGCCGCGCTGACCCTCGACTTCATCAAGAGCGGCAACCCCGTGGTGGTGAAGTTCGCCCAGACGACGATGATGCAGCACGACGAGCACCGCAAGGGCTTCCAGGCCCAGACCCGGGCGCTGGGCGGCAAGGAGCAGACCCAGCCCAACGCCAAGTTCCTCCCCGTCGTGGAGCAGGCCAAGCCGACCCTGAAGGCCCCGCTCGACGTGGTGAGCCTGGCCGAGACGCTCGAGACGGTCGCCACCCAGACCTACCTGCAGAACACCGTGCAGCTGGAGGACACGGCATCCAAGAAGGTGATGGCGAGCGTCATGGGCGTCGAGTCCCAGCACGCCGCCGTGCTCCGCGCCGTCAAGGCGCTCCTCGCCGCCGACGCTGCCGACCTCATCAAGATCCCCATCGGATCCGACGCCGCCAAGCTGCCGGCGGCCGCCGGGAGCGTCGCCTTTCCCGAGGCGTTCGAGCCCGTCACCACCGTCGCCGAGCCCGCGTCGGGGGCTGTCAAGTGAACCAGGAGGCCAACGACCAGATGGACATGGAGCCCACCGCCCTCGAGACGATCTCGAAGGCATCGTTCAGCCGCCGCCGGTTCCTCGTCGGCAGCGGCCTGGCCGCCGGCGTGGCCGTGGTGGCCGCCGCCTGCGGGAGCGACGACGACACCGCCGCCGGCAGCGACACCACCGCGGGCGAAGGCGGCGCCGACGGCGACCTGGCCGTCGCCGAGTTCGCCGCCGGCCTGGAGGTCCTGGCCGTCGGCACCTACAAGGCGGCCCTCGACGCCGCCACCGCCGACAAGCTGGGCGCCGTGCCGCCGGCGGTGGCCGAGTTCGTCCAGACGGCCATGGCGCACCACGAGGAGCACCTGGCGGCGTGGAACGACGTGATCACCGGTGCCGGCCGGACCGCCGTCTCGACCCCCAACGCCCAGCTCAAGCCGGTCGTCGACGCCGAGTTCGGCAAGGCCAAGACCGTGGCCGACGCCGCCAAGCTGGCCCGCACCCTGGAGGAGACGGCGGCGGCGACGTACCTGAGCGCCATCCCCGACCTCGTCAGCAAGGACGCCGTGAAGCTGGCGGCCTCCATCCAGGCCACCGACGCCAAGCACGTCGCCATCCTCAACTACGTGCTCGGCGAGTACCCGGTCCCCGACGTCTTCGCCAAGACAGACAAGGCGGCGAAGCCGGCGTAGCGCCCGCCGCCCGGTTCGCCACGACCCGCCCTTCCGGGGCGGGTCGTGGCGCGCCCGGGCCCGGCCGACCCGTCCCCGGGGCGACCCGGATCCGAGAGACCAGCAGGATCCCGTCGACGACGCCGACGAGGGCGACGAAGCGCAGGAGGAACCCCGGCGACCCGTCGGCGATGCGACCGACGGCCGGCATGGCCGCCGTCACCCCGCCACCTGGAGGGGCCCGATCGCCGCCGCCACAGCGCCCCGCTGGGCCGTCGTGCCTCAGTTGACGGGGAGCATCCCGCGGACGACGGGATCGGAGCTCGGCAGGGCGACGCCGCCGGCCGGCTCGGCGGTCACGGCCAGGACGGTGACGCCGGGCGCCGACATCTTGAACGCGGCGACGCCGGGGTCGTTGCCCAGCACCCCCACCGACACCGGCCGGTCCCCCACGATCGCCCACACCTGGTAGGTGCGGTCGGGGCCGAGGCCGGGCAGGTTGTCGCGGACGATGAAGCCGTCGCCGTTGTCGCGCACGACGGCCTGGGCGAACACGGCCCCGTCCTCGGAGCGCAGGTCGATCCGGCGGGCGCTCTCGTCGAGCAGCGCGGCCTGCGCCGCCTGGTCCAGGCCCTCGCGCTCGAGAGCGCCGGCCAGCCGCTCGGTGCGGTCGTCGAGGCGGGAGACCTGGACGCCGAGCACGGCGATCACGGCGGCGGCCACGGC
>JBOGHR010000560.1:0-2145 GCA_050744905.1 Acidimicrobiales bacterium | reverse complement strand
GCGCCGCCCCGCCCGGACGGGCCGCCGCCCAGCCCACCGGCGGCACCCGAGGAGGCGCCGGTCGAGGGTGGCCTGGTGGGCGCGGGGGAGGCCTAGATGCGGGTCGTGCTGCGCACCGACGTGGACGGGGTGGGCAAGAAGGGCGACATCCTCGACGTGGCCGACGGCTTCGCCCGCAACTTCCTGGTGCCCAAGGGGCGGGCCATCGTGGCGACGGCCGGCGTCCAGGCCCAGGCCGAGGCCATGCGGCGCTCGCGGGACGTCAAGGACGCCCGCGATCGGGAGGGGGCCGAGGCGATCGCCCGCCGGCTGGTGCCCGTCGTCATCCGCATCCCGGCCAAGGCCGGCCGCGAGGGACGGTTGTTCGGGTCGGTGACGGCGGCCGACGTGGCCGAGGCCGTCGCCGCCCAGACCACCATCGAGCTCGACCGTCGGCGCCTCCACATCGAGGAGCCGATCCGCACCGTGGGCAGCCACGACGTGCCGGTCAAGCTCCACGCCGACGTCGAGTTCCGCCTCAACGTGGAGGTCGTGGCGTCCTAGCGGCCCACCGCGGTGGGCTTGTCACACCACCGCCGTAGGATCGGGAACATGCGTTCGCCGGGACAATCCACGGGTGAATCCCCAGGATCCGCCCCTGGCGTTCCCCAGGCGTTCACCGATTGGATGCCCTAGATGGCCCAGGCGCTCGGCGACGTCCACCGCATGCCGGCGCCGGGAGGCCGGGGGCGCACCGTGCCCCACGACCTGTCGGCCGAGGAGTCGCTCCTCGGCGCCATGCTGCTGTCTCGCGACGCCATCGTCGAGGCCGTCCAGATCTGCGGCGCCGACGACTTCTACAAGCCCGCCCACGGCCATGTCTTCGAGGCCATCACCTCCCTCTACGCCCAGGGGGAGCCGGCCGACCCGGTCACGGTGGCCGACGAGCTGCGCCGGGCCGGCCTGCTCGACGCCGTGGGCGGCCCGGCCGTGCTCATCTCCCTGCAGGCCAACGTGCCGGCCATCGGCAACGCGCCCCGCTACGCCCGCATCGTCGAGGAGCACGCCCTGCTGCGCCGCCTCATCGGGGTGGCGTCGGAGATCGCCGAGCTGGGCTACGAGGTCCCCGACGACGTGGGGGCGGCCATCGACCGGGCCGAGACGCTGGTGTTCGCCCTCGGCCAGCGGCGGGTGGCCGACACCATGGCGCCGCTGCACGACCTGCTCCAGCAGAGCCTCGACCACCTCGAGGCGCTCTACGAGCGGGGCGAGGCGATCACCGGCGTGCCCACCGGCTACACCGACCTCGACGAGCGGCTGGCCGGGCTCCAGCCGTCCAACCTGGTCATCGTGGGCGCCCGCCCCAGCATGGGCAAGACCAGCTTCGCCCTGGGCCTGGTCGCCCACGCGGCCATGGACGCCCGCACCCCGGTGCTGTTCTTCTCCCTGGAGATGAGCCACCACGAGATCACCCAGCGCCTCCTGTGCGCCGAGGCCCGGGTGGACGCCACCCGCATGCGCAACGGGCGCCTGCTGGAGACCGACTGGCCCAAGATCAGCCACGCCATCGGCCGGCTGGGCGAGGCGCCCATCTTCGTCGACGACAACGCCAACCTCACCATCATGGACATCCGGGCCAAGGCCCGCCGGCTCAAGAGCCGGGAGGGGCTCGGGCTGGTGGTCGTCGACTACCTCCAGCTGATGACCGGGCGGTCCAACGCCGAGAACCGCCAGGTCGAGGTGTCGGAGATCAGCCGGGGCCTGAAGATCCTGGCCCGCGAGCTCAGCGTGCCGGTGGTGGCGCTGTCCCAGCTCACCCGTGGCCTGGAGGCCCGGGCCGACAAGCGGCCCATGCTGGCCGACCTGCGTGAGTCGGGGTGCATGCCGGCGGACACCCGCCTGGCCCGGGCCGACGGCACGGAGGTGCCGCTCGGCGAGCTGGTCCTCACCGGCGAGCAGCCGCTGGTGTGGTCGCTCGGCGACGGCGGCCGGCTGGTCCCCCGCCGCCTGGTGCGGGCCTTCGCGTCGGGCGTCAGGCCCGTGTTCCGGCTCCGGCTGCGCTCCGGCCGGGAGGTGGAGGCCACCGCCAACCACCCGTTCCGGACCGCCGGCGGCTGGGTGCGCCTCGACCGGCTCGCGGTGGGCGACGCCGTGGCCGTGCCGCGG
>JBOGHR010000559.1:0-1988 GCA_050744905.1 Acidimicrobiales bacterium | reverse complement strand
CCTCGGCACCGTCGGCCTCGCCGTTGTCCTTGGCCTCCTCGCTCACCGCACCGCCGTCCACCCCGCCGTCGCGGGCGTCGGTGCTCACGCGCTCGCCGAAATCGGCGCGCTCGTCGGCCGAGTCCGGGAACGAGAAGGGCGTGATCGCCTCCACCGCCGCCGACACGACGTTCTGGGCGGGGTCGGGCAGGGCGCCCGCCGCCCCGGCGGCCGTCACGCTGGCCGCCGCCATGCTGATGCCGAAGGTGGCCTTGGCCGCCACGCTCAGCCCTGCGATGAACTCACCAATCATCTTCTTCTTCCTCCACTTCGGTAGTCCGGCCGCCTGCGGCGCAGGCCCGGGGACGTTGCTCGCTGCCGTCGCCGACAGGTCGCCGCTTTCGGTGGAGAACCCCTCGGCCATCATCGTGGCCAACTGCGCCGCGGGAACAGGGATGGCCCCGTTCGTCATCGTGCAGAAGTCCTCGGCCAGTGCCGCCAGCGCCACGAACTCCTCGCCGGCGCCGTTGCCGGTGAAGTACGCCTCGATGGCGGCATCGTCGATTTGGGTGCGTCGGAGCATCTCGGGGCCGTAATCGCCGGCGTCGCTCAAAGTGGTACGCCCTCCCGGTCGAAAATTCTCCGCAGCGCCGCCGACGCCCGGCGCTGGAGGGCCCGGACCGCGCCGGGCGACTTGCCGAGCGCGGCCGCCACCTCCTCGGAGGTGAGGCCGCCGACCAGGCGCAGCAGGAGCACGTCACGCTGGTCGGGGACCAGTCGGTCGCAGACCGCACGGACCCGCTCCTCGCTCAGCCGCCGGAGGGCCTCGGACTCGGCGCTGTCGGCGGACGACGGCCCGCGGCTCTCTTCACCGAACGGGGACGGAGCGGGACGACGTCCGGCCCGGCGCCGGTCGTCGGTGAGGCGGCGGTGGGCATGGTGAACACCCAGGAGCGGAACTGCTCCTCGCCGCCCGAGAACGAGGCCAGGCTGCGGAACACCCCGATGAACACCTCGCTGGTCGCGTCGTCGGGCTCGGGACGCTCCCTGGACGCGCAGGTAGCCGGCCACGGCCGGCGCCAACGAGCGCCACAGGCGCTCGGCCGCCCAGCCGGCCCCCGCCTGGGCCGCCTCCAGGACCTGGCCGAACTGCCCGCCCATACGCTCAGGCACGCGGCGGTCCCGTTCGTTCACGGTCATCCCTCCTTATCGGCAGGCTGCACCCTCGCTGAACCGTCACCGGGAGACCCTCGGGTGTCCGGCCCGTCGATGGCACGGCCCCAGCCGTTGCGATGGACCACGGCGTCGAGGGGAAGCCGCCGCGTCCATCCCACGCGCTCCAGATCGGGCACCGCCTCCAGGTGGGTCACCGGCCCCAGGCACAGCCACGCCACCGGCCGCACACCGGCGGGCAGGACGACCAGGCCGGCCACGAACGGGTCCCGGTAGAACGAGACTCAGCCGACCCCCCAACCTTCGGCCGTGGCGGCCAGCCACAGGTTCTCGATGGCCAGGCACACCGAGTACAGGCCGGCGTGGGCGATGGCGTGGCGACCGAGGACGGCCGCGGCGCCCCGCCCCGGGGTCGTAGGTGACCACCATCGACAGCGACGACTCGAGCACCCCGTCGATCCTGATGCCCGCGAACGCCGACGCCCGGGCGGCGTCGAGGCCGGCGGCGAACACGGCCCGCTCGGCGCTCACGTGGGCGGCGAAGCGCCCCTTCAGGTCGGCGTCGTCCACGAGGACGAAGTCCCACGGCTGCGACAGGCCCCACGCTGGGCGCGGCGTGGGCCGCCTGGAGGATGCGGCGGAGCGCGGCGGCGTCCACCGGAGCGCCCGAGAGCTCCGATCGCACGTCTCGGCGCCGGTGGATCGTGTCGTAGAGGGAGGCGGACGCCCGCCCGGTCGTGGTCACGCCGCCCCCCTCGCCGCGTACCGGGCCGGGGTGGCGGCCACGAACGCGGCCGACAGGCCGGCGGTGAGGGCGGCGTCGGCGACGGCCGCCT
>JBOGHR010000558.1:0-7411 GCA_050744905.1 Acidimicrobiales bacterium | reverse complement strand
GTCGACCTTGATGGGCTGGAAGCGGCGCTCCAGGGCGGCGTCCTTCTCCAGGTGCTTGCGGTACTCGTCCAGCGTGGTGGCGCCGATGGTCTGCAGCTCGCCCCGGGCCAGCATGGGCTTGAGGATGGAGGCGGCGTCGATGGCCCCCTCGGCGGCGCCGGCGCCCACGAGGGTGTGGAGCTCGTCGATGTACAGGATGATGTCGCCCCGGGTGCGGATCTCCTTCAGCACCTTCTTGAGGCGCTCCTCGAAGTCGCCCCGGTAGCGGGACCCGGCGACCAGGGCGCCCAGGTCGAGCGTGTAGAGCTGCTTGCCCCTCAGGGTCTCGGGCACGTCGTTGGCCACGATGCGCTGGGCCAGGCCCTCGACGATGGCCGTCTTGCCCACGCCCGGCTCGCCGATGAGGACGGGGTTGTTCTTCGTGCGGCGGGACAGCACCTGCATCACCCGCTCGATCTCCCGCTCCCGCCCGATGACCGGGTCGAGCTTCTTCTCCCGGGCCTGGGTGGTGAGGTTGCGGCCGAACTGGTCCAGCACCGGCGAGCCGGAGGGCGTCTCCGGGCTGCCGGCGCCGCTGGCGCCCGCCGCCGCCGCCGACTCCTTGCCGCCGGCGTAGCCGGACAGCAGCTGGATGACCTGCTGGCGCACCCGGGACAGGTCGGCGCCCAGGCTGACCAGCACCTGGGCGGCCACGCCCTCGCCCTCGCGCACCAGGCCGAGCAGCATGTGCTCGGTGCCGATGTAGTTGTGGCCCAGCTGGAGGGCCTCCCGCAGCGACAGCTCCAGGACCTTCTTGGCCCGGGGCGTGAACGGCGGCGAGCCGGTCGTGGACGAGCCGGCCGGGCCGATCGTCTCCTCGACCTTCTCCCGCACGGCCTCCAGCGAGATGCCGAGGGACTCGAGGGCCTTGGCGGCCACCCCCTCGCCCTCGTGGATGAGCCCGAGCAGGATGTGCTCGGTGCCGATGAAGTTGTGGTTGAGCAGGCGCGCCTCTTCCTGCGCCAGCACAAGGACTCGTCGAGCCCGGTCGGTGAAGCGTTCGAACAAGTGACCGCCTCCTCGTGGAGCGAGTGGTCTCGGGGGCCAGTCTACCCAGGGTGGAGTGATTTGATCGGGTCGAGCGCCAACCACCGTTTGTTGGTACATCGACGGCGTGGCGTACGGTCTTAGCCGATGGTCAACATCGCCGGCCTGCTGAGCCTTCCCCGCCTGAGGGACGACCTGGCCACCGTGGAGGGGGCCCTCCAGCGGTCGGTGGAGTCCAACGACCCCTTTCTCACCCAGGTGGCCGGGCACCTGATCGGCGCCGGCGGCAAGCGCCTGCGGCCCGCCCTGGCCGTCACCTCGGCGGCCGTGGCCGGGGTGGGCGCCGTCCCCGACGTGGTGCACGGCGGCGTGTCGGTCGAGCTCGTCCACCTGGGATCGCTGTACCACGACGACGTCATGGACGAGGGGACCAGCAGGCGGGGCGTGGAGACGGTCAACTCCCGGTGGGGCAACCTGGTGGCGATACTGGCCGGCGACTTCCTCCTGGCGCGGGCGTCGGAGATCGCCGCCTCGCTGGGCACCGAGGTGGCCGGCCTGCTGGCCACGACCATCGGCCGGCTCTGCGAGGGGCAGGTCGGCGAGCTGCGCACCGCCTTCGACCCCGGCCGGACCACGGAGGCGTACCTGGCCTCCATCGGGGGCAAGACGGCGTCGCTCATGTCGGCGTCGTGCCGCATCGGCGGCCTCACCGCCGGCCTCGACCGGCCGGTGGTGGACGCCCTCACCTCGTACGGGCACGCCTTCGGCATGGTGTTCCAGATCCGCGACGACATCCTCGACGTGGTGGGCACCGACGAGTCGCTGGGCAAGCCCGCCGGCCAGGACCTGGTGCAGGGGACCTACACGCTCCCGGTGATCGAGGCCCTGGCCGAGGCGGAGGCGGGCGGCGAGCTGCGGGCCCTGCTGGGCAAGCCCCTGGACGCCCCCGAGCGCGACAAGGCCCGCGAGATCGTCCGCTCCACGGGCGCCATCGCCACCGCCCTGCGGGTCGCCGCCTCCTACGCCGAGCGGGCCGCCGACGCCGCCTCGGCCTTCCCGCCCGGGCCGGTGGCCGGCGCCATGGCGTCGCTCGGCCACCGCCTGCTGGAGGACCTGGAGGCCTAGGACTTCGACCTCATTCGTTCGCTTCGCTCACTCCATTCGGTCGAGTTGGATCGCTGCGAACGCGGCGAACGTCTGTGGTCAGGTGGCCTCGGGCCTCAGGGTGGGGAACAGCAGCACGTCGCGGATGTGGTGGGCGTCGGCCAGGAGCATGACCAGGCGGTCGACGCCGATCCCCAGGCCCCCGGTGGGGGGCATGCCGTACTCCAGGGCCCGGAGGAAGTCCTCGTCGAGCTCCATGGCCTCCTCGTCGCCCGCCACCCGAGCCCGGGCCTGGGCCTCGAAGTGGGCCCGCTGGACGGCCGGGTCGGTCAGCTCGCTGAAGGCGTTGGCCAGCTCACGCCCGGCCACGATGGCCTCGAACCGCTCGGCCAGGCCGGGCGCCGACCGGTGGGGGCGGGCCAGGGGCGAGACCTCCTGGGGGTAGTCGCAGACGAACACGGGGCCCCACAGCTCGCCCTCGGTCGTCTTCTCGAAGATCTCCAGCACCAGCTTGCCCGGGCCCCACGCCGGCTGCACCTCCACCCCGCAGGCGGCGGCCACCGACCGCAGCTCGGCGACGGGCCGGTCCACCCCCACGCCCACGCCGGCGTGCTCCTCGACCAGCTCGACGAGGCTGGCCCGCCGCCACGGCGGGGCCAGGTCGAGGTGGCGGCCCCCGTAGGCGAGGCGGGTGCCGCCGCACAGCTCGGCGGCCAGGTGGGCCACCAGCTCCTCGGTGAGGCGCATCATGTCGCCGTAGTCGGCGTACGCCTCGTACAGCTCCACCATGGTGAACTCGGGGTTGTGGCGGGGCGAGAGGCCCTCGTTGCGGAAGGTGCGGCCCACCTCGAACACCTTCTCGAAGCCGCCCACCACCAGGCGCTTGAGGTACAGCTCGGTGGCCACCCGCAGGTACAGGTCGGTGTCGAGGGCGTTGTGGTGGGTGACGAAGGGGCGGGCGGCGGCGCCGCCGGCGACGGGGTGGAGCACGGGCGTCTCCACCTCCACGAACCCCCGCTCCTCGAGGTCCCGGCGCAGGAGGCTGACCACCCGGCTGCGCAGCCGCAGGGCGCGCCGCGACTCCTCGGTAACCCACAGGTCGACGTAGCGCTGGCGGTAGCGGGTGTCCACGTCGGCCAGCCCGTGCCACTTGTCGGGGAAGGAGCGGCGGGCCTCGGCCAGCAGCGCCCACTCGTCCACCATCACGCTCAGCTCCCCGCGGCGGGTCCTGGCCACCTCGCCCCGCACCCCCACCCAGTCCCCGAGGGAAAGGGCGCAGAACGCCTCGAAGCGCGGCGTGCGGCCGTGGCGCGCGAAGAGCTGGATGCGCCCGCTGGAGTCCTGGAGGGTGCCGAAGGCCAGCTTGCCCTGGTTGCGGCGCAGCATGAGGCGACCGGCCACCGACACGGCGAGGCCCGTCTCGGCGCCCGCCTCCAGGGCGGCGAAGTCGGCGTGCAGCGACGCCGCGTCGCGGTCGCGCTCGAACCGGTAGGGGATGTCGGCCACGGGGCGCCTACTCGTCGACGGTGTTGCGCTCGAACACGAGGCGCAGCCCGTGCAGCGTCAGCCACGGCTCGTGGTGGTCGATGGTGGCGGAGAGCGGGCTGATGAGTCCACTCAACCCCCCGGTGGCCACGACCGTGCACTCGCCGAGCTCCGCCTGGATGCGGCGGCACATCCCGTCGACCAGGTCGGTGTAGCCGTACAGGGCGCCCGACTGGATGCACTCCACCGTCGTCCGGCCGATCACGCTGCGGGGCTCGACCAGCTCGACCCGCCGGAGGGCGGCGGCGCGGGCGAACAGGGCGTCGAGGCTGATCTCGATTCCGGGGACGATGGCGCCGCCCAGGTACTCGCCCCGGGCCGACACCACGTCGAAGTTGGTGGACGTCCCGAAGTCCACGACGATGGCCGGCCCCCCGAACAGGGCCGACACGGCCACCGTGTTGGCGACCCGGTCGGGGCCCACCTCCCGCGGGTTGTCGGCCAGGATGGCCACGCCCGAGCGCACGCCGGGCTCGATGACCACCGTCGGGACCGGGAACCACCGCCGGCTCATGGCCCGCAGCGTGGCCGTCACCGTCGGCACGGTGGAGGAGACGGCCATGCCGGTCACCGCCACCTCGGGGGCGTGGCCCTCCAGGTCCAGCAGCTGGGAGATGACCAGGGCGTGCTCGTCGGAGGTGCGGTCGGCGTTGGTGGCCACCCGCCAATGCGACACCAGCACGTCGCCGTCGAAGAGGCCGAGCACGGTCTGGGTGTTGCCCGTGTCGACGGCGAGGAGCACTACGCCCCCAGGTCCAGGCCGACGTCGAGCGACGGCGCCGACGCGGTGAGTGCGCCCACCGACACGAAGTCCACCCCGGCGGCGGCGTAGGCGCCCACGGTCCGCAGGGTGACGCCGCCCGACGCCTCGGTCAGCGCCCGGCCCGCCACCTCGGACACGCACTCGCGGACCCGGGCCGGCGTCATGTTGTCCAGCAGCACGGCCGTGGCCCCGGCCGCCACCGCCTCGCGCACGTGGTGGACCGTCTCGCACTCGACCTCGACGGGCCGGAACGGCCAGCGCCGGCGGGCGCGGGCGACCGCCTCGCTGATGCCGAGCACGGCCCGGTGGTTGTCCTTCACCAGCACCATGTCGGACAGGCCAGCCCGGTGGTTGAAGCCGCCGCCGGCCCGCACCGCCGCCTTCTGGAGCGCCCGCAGGCCGGGGAGCGTCTTGCGGGTGTCGAGCACCTGGGTGGGCGAGGTCCCCACCGCGTCCACGAACCGCCGGGTGAGCGACGCCACCCCCGACAGGTGGCACAGCAGGTTGAGCGCCGTGCGCTCGGCCACCAGGATCGACGCCAGGGGGCCGGCGACCTGGCACACCTCGGCTCCCGGGTGGACGGCGTCGCCGTCCTCGGCGGCCCAGCGCACGCTCACGCCCGCGTCGACCTGGGCGAACGCCTCGGTGAAGCCGGCCGACCCGGCCAGCACGCCGGCGGCCCGGCTCACCACCGAGGCGGTGGCGACCAGGTCGGCATCGAGCAGGGAGGCGGTGAGGTCCCCCATGGGCAGGACGTCCTCGGCCAGGGCCCGGGACACGACCTCGCGCACGGCGGCCGCCGGCGGGTCGAAGGGGTGGGCGCCGGCCCTCACGTGATCACGAGGCGGTGGGCCAGCTCCGGTCTCGCCTCCGGGAAGTCGGTCCGGGCGTGGCACCCCCGGGTCTCCTCCCGGGCGGCGGCGGCCACCAGCAGGCAGCGGGCGACGAGCGCCAGGTTGGCCAGCTCGGGGTCGCGGGGGCCGGCCGGCGCCAGGGCGTCGAGGGCGGCCGACGTCCGGGCCAGGGAGGCGCCCGAGCGCAGCACCCCGGCGCCGTCGGTCATGGCCTGCTGGAGGACGGCCCGGGCCTTCACCGCCTCGCCCCCCGGCGTGGTCACCGTCGCCGGCCGACCGCTCCGTCCCCCCGGTGACAGCGACAGCGACCGCCCGGGCGGGGCGCCCAGGACGTCGCGCATGGCCCCGGTGGCGTCGGCGCCCTCCTTGCCGGCCAGCACCGCCTCCACCACCCGGGGCCCGAACACCATGCCCTCCAGCAGCGAGTTGGACGCCAGCCGGTTGGCCCCGTGGACCCCGGTGCAGGCCGCCTCCCCGCACGCCCACAGCCCGGGCAGGGCCGTCGCCCCGTCCAGGTCGGTCACCACGCCGCCGCTGACGTAGTGGGCGGCGGGCGCCACCGGCAGCCAGTCGGTCGTGGGGTCGAGGCCCACGGCCCGGACCGAGGCGGCGATGGTGGGGAACCGCTCGTCGAAGCGGTCGAGGCCGGTGGCGTCCAGCCACAGGTGCTCGACGCCCTGCTCCAGGATGAGGGCCATCATGGCCCGACTGACCTGGTCGCGGGGCTCGAGCTCGTCGACGAAGCGCCGGCCCCGGGCGTCGCGCAGGAGCGCCCCGTGGCCCCGCAGCGCCTCCGACAGCAGGGGCCGGGGCATGGCCGGGTGGTGCAGGGCCGTCGGGTGGAACTGCACGAACTCCACGTCGGCCACCGCCACGCCGGCGCGCAGGGCCATGGCCAGCCCGTCGCCGGTGGCCTCCAACGGGTTGGTGGTGACGCCGTAGAGCTGGCCCGCCCCGCCGGTGGCGACCAGCACGTGGGCCGCCCGCACGTCCCGGCGCTCGCCCGCCTCGTCGAAGGCGGCCACGCCCCGGCAGCGGCCGCCGGACACCAGCAGGTCGAGGGCGAACCACCGCTCCAGGACGGCCGCCGCCGTCTCCCGCACGGCGTCGACCAGGGCCCGCTCGATCTCGGCGCCGGTGGCCGCCCCCCCGGCGTGGACCACGCGCGCCACCGAGTGGCCGCCCTCCCGGGCCAGCAGCAGCTCCCCGTCCCGGTTGCGGTCGAACACCGCGCCCAGGCCGATCAGCTCGTTCACCCGGCGGGGCCCCTCGTCGACCAGCACCCGCACGGCGTCCACGTCGCACAGCCCGGCGCCGGCCGCCAGGGTGTCGGCCAGGTGGAGGTCGGTGGAGTCCTCGTCGCCGCCCAGGGCGGCCGCCACCCCGCCCTGGGCCCAGCGGGTGGCCGTCTGGGCCAGCTCGGCCTTGGTGAGGACCCCCACCCGCAGCCCCGGCTCCTCCAGCGCCGCCCGCACGGCGGCCGACAGGCCGGCCACGCCCGAGCCGAGCACCAGCAGGTCTAGGTCCACGACCGGGCGAGGCTACCGGGCGGCGCCGGCGGCCACCGGCTGGTTCCGCCCGTCGACGTGGACGACCACGGGGGCGTGGGCCTCCAGCTCGGCCTCCTCGTAGTCGGCGTAGCTGAGGACGATGACCCGGTCGCCGGGCCGCACCAGCAGGGCGGCCGCCCCGTTCACGCACACCTCGCCCCGCCCCCCGGCGATGGCGTAGGTGACCAGCCGGGCGCCGTTGTCGAGGTCGAGGACGTGGACCTGCTCGTGCTCGCGGATGTCGGCCCGGGCCAGCAGGTCGGCGTCCACCGTGATGGACCCGACGTAGTCCACGTCGGCGCCGGTGACGGTGGCCCGGTGGATCTTGGACTTGAGCATCTGCCGCCTCATGGCAGGAGCGCCTCCAGGTTGTCGATCAGGCGGACGGCGCCGACGCGGGCGGCGACCAGCAGGCGCAGCGCCGGCCCGTCGGCCACCACCTCGGCGTAGTCGAGGCGGGCCAGGGGCTCGGCCGCCACCACGCCCGCCACCACCCGGCGGAGCGCCTCGGCGTCGGTGCACCCCTCGGCCACCCGGGCCCCCCCGGCCCGCAGGGCGCGGTGCAGCAC
>JBOGHR010000557.1:0-2052 GCA_050744905.1 Acidimicrobiales bacterium | reverse complement strand
CCCACCCCCAGCGCAGCGGCGGCCAGGCGCGGTGACGGGGCGAGGGACCGCAGCGCCGTAGTGGTGGCGTCCAACCGCTCGCGCCAGGACGGCGGGGCATCGGGCACGGGGCACCCCCGGGGGACGGGAACGTCGGCCGGGGGGAAGCGGCGGGCGCCACCCTACCCGAGCAGGAGCGGCCCGACCAGCGCCGGCGCGCTCCCGGGTCGAGACACCCACCGGGGAGGCGGGAAGGTGACCCCAGAAGGCGGCTAGGTCCTCGACCTCATCCGTTCGCTTCGCTCACTCCATTCGGTCGAGTCGGGTCGTGCTCCGGCGGGCGAGCGGAGCTCGCGCCGCCTCCGCCCTGTCCCTTCTCGGCGTCCGCAGGCAGGGAACTAGAACAGCCGGGCGGTGAGCTCCCGCCGGTAGCGGGCGGTGCGGGGGTCGTCGGCGCCCAGGACCTCGAGCAGGTCGAGGAAGCGGCGGCGGGCGCCGTCGTCGCCCTTGACCCGGTCGAGCAGCTCGTCCAGCTCGGCGGTGGGGTCGCCCGGGGGCTGGGCCCCGACCCGGGCCAGGGCGGCCACCCGGCGCACCTCGGCCGTCTCGGGGACGCGGGCCACCAGCCCGAGCGCCTCGTCGGCGTCGCCCCGCTCCACCAGCAGCTGGGCCAGCGCGACCACGGCGGCCGGGTGCGACGGCTCCAGGTCGAGGGCGGCACGCAGCGACGACTCGTCGCCCTTCGCCGCCAGCAGGTCGGCATCGGAGGGCGCAGGGGCCAGGCCGGCGACGAAGTCCCGCACCTGCGCCTCGGGCAGGGCGCCGATGAACGAGTCGACCACCTCGCCGTCGCGCACGGCGAAGACCGCCGGGATGGACTGCACGCCGAAGCTGGCGGCCACGCCCGGGTTGGCGTCCACGTCCACCTTGGCCAGCTCGACGGCGCCCCCCGTCTCGCCGATCACCTTCTCCAGGACGGGGCCGAGGGTGCGGCACGGGCTGCACCACGCCGCCCACAGGTCGACGACCACCGGGACGGTGGCCGACCGCTCGATCACGTCGCGCTCGAAGGTGGCGTCGGTGACGTCGGCCATGGGCGGAGTCTACGGCCGCCGGCGGTGCCAGCCCCACGGGTCTACGTTGGGCGGGTGGACGGGCCGTACACCCTGCGCCCCGGCGTGGCCCTCGACGCACCGCTGCTCGTGGTGGGCCTGGAGGGCTTCATCGACGCCGGGTCGGGGGCAGGGGCGGCCATCGCCCACCTCCTCGACGGCAAGCCGACCGAGACGGTCGCCGCCTTCGACGGCGACCGCTTCCTCGACTACCGCGACCGCCGCCCGGTGGTCACGATCGTCGACGGGGTGGCCGAGCCGGTGACGTGGCCGTCCATCGAGCTGCGCGGCGTCCAGGACCGGGCCGCAAGGGACGTGCTGGTGCTGGTGGGCCCCGAGCCCGACCTGGCGTGGCGGACGTTCGTCGCCGCCGTGGTCGAGCTGGGCGTGGGCCTCGACGTGCGCCAGGTGGTGGCCCTGGGCGCCTTCCCCCTCGCCGCGCCGCACACCCGCCCGGTCCGCCTGGCGGCCACGGCCTCGTCGGCCGAGCTGGCCGGGCGGGTCGGGGTCGTCCCCGAGACCCACCGGGTGCCGGCCAGCATCTCCTTCGCCCTCCAGGAGTCCTTCGCCGGCACCGGCGTGCCCGCCGTGGGCCTGTGGGCGCGGGTCCCCCACTACGCCGCCACCATGCCCTACCCCGCCGCCAGCGCCGCCCTGCTCGACGGGCTGGCGGCCGTGGGCGGGCTCGACCTGGACGTCTCCGCGCTCCATGCCGCGGCAGCCCGGGCGGCGGTGCGCATCGACAAGCTCATGGCCGCCAGCCCCGAGCACGCCGAGCTGGTGCGCCAGCTGGAGGCGGCGGCCGACGCCGAGGAGGCGCCCCCGCCGTTCGACCCGTCGGACATCCCCACCGGCGACGAGATCGTGGCCGAGCTGGAGCGCTTCCTCCGGGGCGACCCCGGGACCGGGCCGTGACCCCGGCGGCCGGCCCGTCCCCGCCGCCGCGCTCGGCGTCGTGACC
>JBOGHR010000556.1:0-5392 GCA_050744905.1 Acidimicrobiales bacterium | reverse complement strand
GAGCTATGTGGCGCAGGGCGCCCACCAGGACGGCATCCAGATGGAGTGGGGCTCCAACCAGGTCGTCCGTCACAACACCGTCCTCATGAACGTGGACGGAGCCAACTCGGCCATCTGGGTGAGCTGGGAGCAGCATGCCAACATCCGCATCGAGGACAACCTGTTGGCCGGCGCCAGCTTCACCATCGGGGCGGGCGGCGGTGGGCCGAACAACAACACCGACATCCACGTCATCAACAACCGCATCTCCACCCGGTACTACCCTCGGGGCGGTTACTTCGGCCCGTTGACCTACGCCGCTGGGGCGACGCTGAACGGGAACGTCTGGGACGAGAGCGGGCAGGCTCTCTGAGCGGACTCGCCCCCGCACGGCGGGTGCCTGATTACTCTTGAGTGACCATGGGCATCAACGAGCGTGGCGTGGAGTTCCTGCTGGCCACAAGCCGCCCCGGCGACCGTCTCGGCACCGTGGCGATGCTGGGTCGCCAGAACCTGCACGACGTGTCGGCCGCCACGCTCCGGGCGCTCGCCGCCCGCCATCACCGCGTCCTGAGCTTCGGAGACGCCGAGAAGCTCGTCGCCCCCACCTTCGCCGACGACCTGCTGCGCTGGTTGGGCGCCGATGAGGTCTGCTCGCTCGACGCTTCGGACTTCGAGGGGGCGACCATGGTCGTCGACCTCAACGTCGCAGTCGGAGAGGGCCTGCGGCGCCGGTTCGACAACGTCCTCGACGGGGGAACGCTCGAGCACGTCTTCAACTACCCGGTCGCGCTGGCCAACGCCATGGACATGGTCCGCCCCGGAGGCCGCCTCCTCCACATCACGCCAACGAACCAGGAAGCTGGCCACGGCTTCTACCAGCTCTCCCCGGAGGTGTTCTTCCGGTCCCTGTGCGAGGAGAACGGCTACCGGATCGAACGCGCCCTGCTCCGTGAGGAGACCACGAAGGGGCTGTGGAGGGAGGTGCACGACCCGGTAGCGCTCGGGCACCGGGTGGAGTTCACCACCTCGACCAAGGCGTACCTGTACATAGCCGCCCGCCGTGTTGCCGCCGTGCCGCCGTTCTCACGTTGGCCCCAGCAGAGCGACTACGCGAGCGAGTGGGAAGACGCCGGGAGGCAGGCGTGGACGGTGAGGACGCCCCGGTACCGGAGGCTGCTCGCCAAGCTGCTCCCCGACCCGGTGGCGGCGCTCCTGCGGCCGCTGCGCCCCCGGCGATCGACCGGCCTGAAGCCCCTCGGCCTGCACCTCGACCCCTTGGGGGACGCAGCGGACGCCCGCCCTTCATCCCTTGCGTCTGGAGGCTAGCGGTCGCAGCAGGCGGGCGACGCTGGAGCGCCGGCTCCCGGCACCAAGGAGGGCCAGCCTCGCCTCGCCACCGATGTGACGCCAGTGCGGGAGTGCCCACAGCCGCAGCACGGCGGCGCTGGCCCGGGCGCGGTCAGCGGTCGCCAGCGGCGCGTCAAGCACCCGGTGGAGCAGCGCGAGGACCAACTCGGCGTTCGGAAGCACCGCCCGGCGTCGGCGGTGGGGGTCGTACCACGACGCGTACGCCTCGAAGGTGGGGTTGGCGACGATCGAGCGGGCGTCGTGGTAGCGGCGGAAAAACAGGCGTTCGGGAACCTGGTGAAACTCCCCCAGCATGGCCAGCTCGGCGAGCAGGGCGGCGTCGGAGAGAGCCAGGGCGGAGATGCCACGGGTCCGCCGCAGCGCCTCGGTGCGGATGACGCCGAAGACAGGGTGCCACTCGATACGGTGCCGAAGGAGTTGGGAGAGGCGCTCGACCGGGTCAGGCGCTCGCAGGTCGAGGTCGTCGTCGTCCAGCGTGCCGGTGGGCTCCCCGTGCTCGTCGATGATCGTGGTCTGCGGGAAGGCGACGACGGCCGCCGGCGACCGATCGAGCTCATCGGCGCACCGGCGGAGGAACGACGGGGCACAGATGTCGTCGTCCGCCGCCCACTTGAAGTACCGGCCGCGGGCCAGCGCCAGCACCCGGTTGTAGTTCCACGCCGCGCCCCGGTTCTCGGCGACGCGCTCGTACCGGACGCGAGGGTCACAGGCGGAGACCGCCCTGGCGATCGCTTCAGTCGCGTCCGTCGACCCGTTGTCGGAGATCACGAGCTCGAGGTCCTCGAGGCTCTGGGCGAGGATGGACTCGATCGCCTCTCGGAGGAAGCGCGAGCCGTTGTACGTGGGCAGCCCGACGGTGACGAGGGGGTAGCGGTTCATCGGCCGCCCCCTACGCCCAGCACCTCGGCGAGCTCACGGGCCCTCACCTCCCAGCTGTGGCGAGCGGCGAACCGGCGGCGAGCGGCGACCGCAGCCGGCGAACGTGGCTCATCCGCCAGGCGCTCGACGGCACCGGCGAACGATGCCGGATCGTCGGCGACCGCGACGAGGCACGTGTCGAGCCAGCGCGTGGCGGGCAGGTCGGTCGAGACGACGGGTCGCCCCGCTGCCAGGTACTCGAGCGTCTTCAGCGGGAAGCTCCCCTCGTTGAAGGCACAATGGGTGTAGGGAACGAGCCCCACGTCGATGGCGTGCTCGTACGAGGGAAGATCCGCGAACGGCTTCGGACCGACCCATGCCACGTTCGGCCGGGCCAGCAGGGACGCAATGTCCAGGTCGGGGCTGCGGGGGCCGACGAGCAGGACGGAGATCCCCCGGTCGGCGACCGCCTCGAGGAGCGACGGGTCGGTCCGGAAGTTCAGGTGGCCGACGAACCCGGCGATCGGTGGCGGCAGGTCCACGTCGGCCGGCCAAGGGGCGTCGTCGACTCCGGCGAACAGAGCGGCGTCGCAGCCGTACGGCACAAGGGTCACCGGGCGCCCGAAGGAGCGGAGGCGGGCCTCGGTCTGCGGGTTGGCGGCGACGATGACGTCCGCCTCGGCGATGCGCCGCTGCTCGGCGGCACGCACCCGGGCGGCCGAGGGGCCACCGCGGTCGGCCAGCGCGGCGTAGTCGTCCTGCGCCCAGTACACCGACCGGCGCTCGCCGCACACGCCGAACACCCCCAGCATGGGAGCACCGCTGAGGACGGCGGCCGGCGTGGCAGCGAGGGCCGCAACGGCGCGGCGCAGCGCACGACGTACGAGGCGGTCGGTGACCCGTTGCATCCCGGCCCGCAGGGGAAACGGCAGGACCACCGGCGTGAGGCGTGCGATGCGGGGCGCGACGATCCGCAGCCGCGGCTCGCGGACCGCGGCGGTCAGCACCGGATCGGCCCGGGCCATCACGTGCGACAGGGGCGGATCGACGTAGAGCACCGGGGCGAAGGTGGTGAGCCGCTCAGCGATGTGGCGGTCATGGAGCTTGGTGCCGCTCCAGTTGTTCGCCGCCACCACGACGACGACGTCCTGCCACTCCCCGGGGCCCGCGGCGATGGGACGGCGCGGCGACCGTTCCGGCTCCGTGCCGTCCCGGCTGCGCGCATCACCCACCGGTCAGAGCAGGGAGCCGACCGGGGCGCCGGCGGACGCCAGCGCCGAGTCTCATCAACGGGCCCACCGCGACCAGCCCGATGACCGCCACGACCACGAGGGCCAGCCACGGGAGCAGCCCGCCGTCGGGGCTCCACCGGCTCTCCCACGGAGGCGCCCATGATGCGCTGCGGCCGACCGCGTACCGATGGGCGTTGGTGAGGAAGGCGACGCCCTGCAACACGCCGGCCGCCGCGAAAAGGGCATGTACGGCCCGCCAGGGCGGGACCGACCCGCCGTCCCCGCCGGTTCGCGTCCCCACGATCTCCGCGGCCAGGAGCGGGAATCCCACGGCCAGGGGCAGGACGTAGCGAGCCTGCATCCCAAAGCCGATCTGCGCCTCGATCAGCACGGCGATCGCGACGTCGGCGATCACGACCGCGGCGGCGAGCCCGGCTAGGGCCAGCCGGTCCCGCCGATCCCCCACCCGCAATGCAGCCACTCCGAGGGCCGCTACCGCCCCGAGAGCGAGGACGTAGGCGACCAGCGGCATGGTCGTGTCGTTCCACCCGAAGATCCCGACGAGCTGGCGGGCCTGGTTGGGAAGGCCGAGCACGGCGTCGTCCAGCGTGCGTGCCGCCAGTCCGATGTCCAGGTCGGGGGACGGCATCACGAGCACCGCCCAGGCGGCAGAGAACACGAACGCTGCGGCTGCCGCACCGCCGGCCAGGACGAGCCGGCGGGAGCGACGCAGCAGCCGGCGCCACTCCGGCCCGGCCAGGAGACGGGACACCACCACGATGGCGGCCAGGATCACGGCACCGAGCGGCCTGCTCAGCGCTAGCACGGAGCCGGCTACGCCGACGGCGACCCACGGTCCCACGGAGACCTCCCCCGGCTGGCGGATGATCCGGGTGGCGCCGGCCCACACGCAGACGGCCGCGGCGGCCTCGATGCCGTTGGTGTTGACCGACGCCGAGAGGAAGACCACCATCGGCGTCGCCGCCAGCGCGAAACCGGCCAGCGCCAGCGCTCCACGGCGGCGCACGAGGAGGGCTGCTGCCGCGAGGAGCCCGGCGGACATCGCGGCGTTGACCCAACGCGCTCGCGACGTGGCCGACGAGAAGCTGTCCGCCGTCCGCGCCGCCAGGCCGGCGGGAACGTAGAGGGCCGGGTTGTACGTGCCGAGGTGGGTGGGGGTGAGGACCTCGTCGCCCGCTCGGGTGGCCGGCGGGTCGAGGCGCTGGCACGCCGGGGTCGCGTCCGGGTCGAAGGCGTAGCACTGCGCTGATTCCGGCGGCGCCACCTCGGCCGGCACGAGGTACGAGCGGCCGGTGGCCCGGAACCACTCGGTCGATCGAGGGTCGTCGAGCACGATGTCAGCCGGGTATGGCCTGCCCTCCAGCTGACCCGTCCCCGAGGCGTACGCCTTCACGAGGTGGGACGGCTCGTCCGGCGATGCTCCGGGCGGATTGGCCCCCGCCCAGGCGGCGCACAGCAGGGCGAAACAACCGCCGACCAGCGCCGCCGCCCACGCCGGAGCGGGGTGCGGCGACGCCGAGTCTGCTGTGGCCACCCGGTCAGGATAGACGAGCGCCGACTCAGCAACGGATGGCACTCAGCTGACGGGCAGCCCCGATTCGTGCCAGACGTTGCCGGTCAGCACGGCGCCATCGGTATAGGTGAACGGCCCGTAGTAGCCGCCCCGAGGGTAGTACCGGGTGGAGATGCGGTTGTTGGTGACGTGGGTGTCGTAGTTGGCGTTCGGCCCACCGCCGCCCGCCCCGAGGGTGAAGCTGGCGCCGGCCAACAGGTTGTCCTCGATGCGGATGTTGCGGTGCTCCTGCCAGCTCACCCAGATGGCCGAGTTGGCTCCGTCCACGTTCATGAGGACGGTGTTGTGACGGACGACCTGGTTGGAGCCCCACTCCATCTGGATGCCGTCCTGGTGGGCGCCCTGCGCCACATAGCTC
>JBOGHR010000555.1:0-2222 GCA_050744905.1 Acidimicrobiales bacterium | reverse complement strand
GCGGGGGGCCGGGACCGCCGCTGCGGGGCCCGGCTGGCGGCGCGGCCGCCCCGAGCGCCCGCTCAGGGCCCAGCCGACCAGGGCCAGCAGGCTGAGGGCGAGGAACCCCAGGCCGACCCGCTGCCTGGTCGCGCTCGGCGCCGCCTCGACGATCTCGCCGATGGCGGAGGCGATGTCCTGGCGACCGCTGTCCTCGGTGCCCAGGCGGGTGTCGGTCCAGGCGGCGACGAGGCCGCCGTCGGCGCTGACCAGGCCGAGGCGGGACCCGAAGTCGATCGGGATGGCCGGGTCGACCAGCGGGCCGACGCGGGAGTCGAACGCCTGCGACGAGACCACCACGCCGTCGAAGCGGCCGCCGCCGTCGTCGGAGGTGGCGAGGCGGGCCTCGGCCATGACGTCGTCGGGGTCGCCGCGCCGGTCCAGGTAGAGCACGTCGACCCGTCCGCCGGGCGCCACCGCCACCCTGGGCAGGTACTGCGAGGTGCCGTCGCCCACGGCGTTGTCGTTGACCCGGACCGGGCCGGCCCAGCTGCGCCCGCCGTCGTCGGAGCGGCGGAGGAAGACGTCCTCGTCGCCGTTGCGGCCGTCGGCCCATGCCGCGTAGAGCACGCCGTCGGGGCCGGCGGCCAGCGAGGGGAACTCGGGGAGGAACACGAGGAAGCGCCGCGTCGGGACCAGGCCGGCGTCCACCTCCACCCCGGGGGAGAACGTCCGCCCGGCGTCCTCCGAGCGGGTGAGCACCAGGGCGAAGGGCTCCTCCCACGGCGGTCCCTCCAGGAACTCGAAGTCGCGCCGGTCGCCCTTGTAGTCCTGGTACAGGACCACCAGGTCCCCGTCGGAGTCGACCACGGGGGTCGCCGCCCCCACCCGCGCCCGCTCGGGGTCGCTGACCACCACCGGGTCGCTGAACGTCCGCCCGCCGTCGGTGGAGCGCACGGCCACGACCGGGTTGGGCCCTCCGACCAGCCGAAGCAGCGCCACCTCGTCGGCCTGGAGCCACGTCAGGTGGACCCGGTTCTCGGCGTCGACGGCCAGCCGGGCCTGGAAGGCGAGGGGACCGGCCACCCGGACGGGGGCCGAGAGGGTGCGCCCACCGTCCTTGGAGCTCGCCAGCCACAGGTTGGCGGGCACGTTCCCGTTCCCCTCCAGGTTGACGTAGCTGACGAACAGCGTCCCGTCGGGGGCGAAGGCGGCGTCGGGGGCGAAGGGCCGGTCGAGCCCGTCGGGCAGGGGCAGCGCCGTCGCCTGCCAGGTCCGGCCGCCGTCGAGGCTGGAGTGCAGCCGGGCGGAGAACCCGGGGCGGTCGACGCGGTGGACGAGCACGACGTTGCGCTCCAGGAGCGGGTTGCGGGCCAGCGAGGGGGAGTTGTTGGCGTCGATGGGGGCGTCGGGGTTGACGAACCGGTTGGGGCCGACGGCGACCTCCGAGCCGGGCGAGAGCAGGGGCAGGGCCACCGCCACGCCCGCCGCAGCGGCCGCCACCGCCACCACGGCCAGGAGCCGCCGCCTCACCGGCAGGTCGCCGGGCCGGCGGGCCTCACCCCTGCCTCCCGGCGGCGGCCCTCGCCGGCCGGCCCTGCGTGCTGTTGGACATGGAGCGCCGCCACCTCACGGGACGATGGGGGAAGGAGCCGCCCGCTCTTCGAGCCCGCCGGACCTCGGGCGTAGGGTAGGCGAAAGGATGACGAGGTTGTATGCTCAACCCTAGTTCCGAATCGTAACCCGACTCCCGGGAGGTGGCGCACGTGCGTCAGAGACAGCGGCGGCTCATGATCGGCTTGTTCTTCGCAGCGGCTGCGCCGCTCCTCGTGGCGTCGGTGGCCTTTGCCTGCCAGAGGATCACCCCGGTGCACGCCAGTCCCGGCAGCGGGGCGGCGGGGACCACGGTGCGGGTCACCGGGATCAACTTCAGCTCCGACGGGACCTCCTCGAACGTCGAGGTCCGCTGGGACCGGCGTGACGGCCCGTCGCTGGCGTCGATCGCCCCCGGCGCGCTGGGCGAGAAGGGCTCCTTCGACGTCAACGTCACCGTGCCCGCCGACGCGGCCATCGGCAACCACATCCTCATCGCCACCCAGACGCTGGCGAACGGGGCCCCGTGCGTGGGCTGCCCGGGCCGGGCCAACTTCGAGGTGTCCGCGGCCGCCGCCCAGGCGTCGAGCAACGCCGCCGCTGTCGCCGCCCCCGCCTCCGGCCAGGACGACTACGCGCCCTCGGGCGCC
>JBOGHR010000554.1:0-8238 GCA_050744905.1 Acidimicrobiales bacterium | reverse complement strand
CGCTCCCTTCGTCCGGCGGGACCGGGTCGTGGGCGTCGCCCGAGCCGCTCACGTCGCGTCGCTGGCCGCCGCCGCCCCGATGCTGGTGTGGTTCAACCGGAGGCAGTGGTTCTTCGGCGACGAGTGGGAGTTCTTCGCCAACCGCATGACCGGCTGGGACCGGGTGCTCTTCGAGCCGCACAACGAGCACTGGTCGACGGCGCCCATCCTGGTCTACCGGGCGCTGTACGCCGCCGCCGGCCTGCGGACCTACCTCCCGTACGTGGTCGTGCTGGTCGTGCTGCACCTGGCCACTGCCCACCTGCTGTGGCGGGTGATGAACCGGGTGGGCGTGGCGTCGCTGGTCGCCACCGCCCTGGCCGCCGTGTTCGCCGTGCTCGGCTCGGGCGCCGAGAACCTGCTGTGGGCGTTCCAGATCGGCTTCGTTGGGTCCGTCGCCATGGGGCTCGTGCACCTGCTGCTCGTCGACCACCCCGGGCCGTTCGGCCGCCGGGACCGGCTGGCGTGGGCGGTGGCCGTCGCCGGGCTGGCCTTCTCCGGGATCTCGGTGACCATGACGGCGACCAGCGGACTGGCGGTGCTCCTGCGCCGCGGCGCCCGGGACGCGGTGGCGACGGTGGCGCCGCCGGCGGCCGTCTACCTCCTGTGGTTCGCCCTGATCGGCCGCGAGGGCCTGGGTAGCCACGAGTCGTCTCTGGTGGGGCTGCTGGAAGCCCCGGCGTTCGTGTGGGCCGGGCTGTCCTGGGCGCTCGAGGCCGCCAGCGGGATCCCCGGCGCCGGCGCAGCGCTGGTGCTGCTGCTCCTGGGGTGGTTGCTCCGTCAGCGCGCCGTCGTCGGGGTGCCGGCCGCGACGGCGACGGCGATGGCGGTGGGCTCCGCGCTCCTGTTCGTGGTCCTCGCCGTGGGCCGCACCGGTCTGGGGGTCGGTGCGGCGACGGCTGGCCGCTACGTCTACATCGCCGCCGCGCTGGTCCTGCCCGCCGTCGGCCTGATGCTCTCCGAGGCCAGTCGCCACCTGCCGGCCCGCCAGCTCGCCGCCGTGGCCGTCCTGGCTCCAGTGCTGGTCCACAACGTCGCCGCCCTGCGGGAGGCGAGCCACGCCGAGGCCGGCCGCGAGCAGGCCATCCGCCGCCAGCTGGCGGGCGCCCTCGCCCTGATGGGCGAGGGCGACCAGGAGCTGGCCGCCACGGTGCCCGAGCCACGCTTCACCCCCGACGCCTCGATCGACGTCCTCCGCCGCCTTCACGGCGAGGGCGCCCTCCCCGACGACCGCCCGGGGGAGGCGGACGTGCTGGCCGCCGCCACCGAGCTCCAGGTCGCCCTCGTCGCCGCCCCTCCGGCTCCGGTGGCCCTCGAGCCGGTGCCGGCGGTCGGCGCGGCGGTCAACGACCGGGGCTGCCTGCTCGTGGGCCCCTCGGGCGCCATGCCGGTGGACGTGGCCTTCGCTGGACCCGACGCCGTCTCCCTCCGCACCCCCACCGGCGGTGAGGTGGTGGTGAGCGTCCACTCACGGAGCCGCCCCGGCGTCACCGGCCCCCCTCGCACCCTCACGCTCCGTGCCGGGGCGACCGAGTGGCTGTGGGTCACCCGGGCGGGGACGATCACTCTGGCCGTCCCGTCGCCCGCCGCCACCGAGCTGTGCGGGGTGCGGCCCGGCTGAGGAGCGTGCCCCGGCTCTCCGGGCGGCGTCCCTCCTGAGGACGACGAACTGGCGGTCGATGTTCCCGTACTCGACCTTCCAGCGGACGAGGGGGGTGTCGGCCTCCTCGACGCCGAAGCGGCGGACCTCGACGTAGCGGGCTGCGGTGTCGGGGAACGTCGCCTGGAGGGTGTCGAGCTCGAAGGGGCGCAGCACGACCCAGTCGGGCCGGAGCAGTTCGACGACGCCCTCGAGTGTGCGGCGGTCGGGCCGCTCGCCGAGGGCGTCGAGCACCGTCGGAGACGTCAGGCCGGGATAGTCGAAGAGCTTGACCCGGCCGTAGTACCCGACGTAGCCGGCTGACTCGGAGGTCACCGACTCGCCGGGCTCGACGTTGGCAGCGAGCCAGGAGCCCACCTCCCGGCGGACGCGGTCCTCGATCCCGAGCTGGATCCGGCGTTCGATCGGGAACGTGAAAGGCAGGTGGACGGCGTAGGCGGCGGTGAGGCCGATGGCGACGGCGGGTGCTCCCCGCTGTGCAAAGGAGGCAAAGCGCTGGAGGGCGGTGGCCGCGAGGAGGATGACCACCGCCATGAACGGCGGCAGGTACCACTCGTAGTAGACGGCGGGCAGCAGGAGGACCTTGTAGACGACGAACAGGAGGCAGAAGGCGATGGCCGGCCAACAGTCGGGTCGCCGCCGCAGCGACCAGGCGCCGCACAGGGCCAGGACGAACACGGCGACGGCGATGTTCGCCAGCACGATGTCGGCAACGGGGGCGCGATTCACGAAGCCGTTCTCCTTGAACGGCGCGGCGATGCGCCAGAAGCCGGTCTGCTCCTCGACCCGCTCGACGGCGAAGGACAACCAGGCGCCCGGTCCTGCCGCCAGCTCTGGAAGAGCGACGTAGCGGTTCGCCTTGGCGTCGATCGTCGCGGGCACCGGGGAGCCGTAGTAGAGGGTGGCGAACGCCACCCACGGGAAGGCGCAAGCGGCAGCGATCGCGACCGCGGGCAGGAGCCGGTCCCGATGCCTCCAGGCCAGGAAGCCGAGCGCCGGCACGACGAAGATCACGAAGTCGGGTCGGACGAGGATGCACAGGCCGAGCAGGACACCCGATGCCTTCCGGTCCCCGCGGCCGACGTGGTGGATGGCGCCGAGGAGGATCGCCACCGCGATCTGCGTCTCCATGCCGGCCATCCCGTAGAAGATCTGGTTGAAGTCGAACGCCAGGTAGAAGAGCACCAGGGCGGTGGGGGCGCGCCCCAACCCGAGCCCACGGGCCAGCAGATAGGCGTAGAGCGAGGCGACGGCGAAGGCCCCGATCGAGGCCAGCCGTACCGCGTTCAGCCCGGCGCCCCGGCGCACCGCCTCCCCCACCAGCGGTACCAGGACCGACAGGGCACTGGTGAAGCCGTGCTGGACGCGCGGCTCACCGGCGTGGTGCGTGAGGCCGATGCCTTCGAAGAGGCTCTGGGCGTGCGTCACCGTGATGAGCCCGTCCTCGAACCTGCGATCGGTCATCATCCAGAAGACGACGCGGGCGGCCGTTCCCGACGCGACGGCCGCCACGAGCAGCCAGTGCCGGGTCGCCATCGTCAGCCAGCGCCGGGACAATGGCTCCGACGGGGCGTCCTCCCCGCCAGCGGCCGCGCGGCCGACCACGGGATCCGGCGTGCGAACGGCCACAGGCGTCAGCCTAGGAGCGGGGATAGGTGCGGAGCACGGGTCTCCGCTTCAGTCGCCCGTGCGCCCCGGCGGCCGGCGCCCGCTCGCACGCAGGCGGGACAGGCGTGGCGACCCCAGGTCTGCCGCCCGCGAGGCGAGGCTGGCGAGGAAGCGGCGCACGGACTCGCTGATCGGAGATTCGCCGTGCTCGCGCCAGGGGCCGCCGTTGGTGACGGGTTCTGTGGTCGCCGCCGCTGCGGAGCCGTCGCCGGCGGCATCGCCCGCCGCGGTGCGGAGCGACCGGAGCGCGGCCAGGTGGCTGTGCCACCAGCGGCGGTGGTCGTACCAGCGCCGCCAGGACAGCCGCAGCCGCTCGGCCAGCACGTCGGGGTCGTGGAGCGCGGGTGCGCGGCGGAGGACGTAGCCGAACTCGAACCCGTCCTTGCCCTCGTCGTCGGACAGCACGGCGTCGACGAGCTCCCAGCGGTGGCCGAGCACGGCCACGCTGTGCACCAGGACCTCGAAGAACTCGTGCTCGTCCCAGCAGTGAACGTGGATGGAGCGCCGGCGGTGCAGGTCGAACACGGCCGAGCGCTCACCCGGGTCGTCGGGGATGGGGACGCCCGTACCCACGAGGAAGTCGGCCACGTGGTCGTCGTCGACTTCCTCGACGCCGCGCTCGTACTCCTCCACCAGGTGGGCGAGGGGGGTGGGCCGCCGATCACGGTCGAAGGTGCGGTGCCGGTCGGGAAGCAGGACGAGGAGGGTCCCGCCGGGGCGCAGCACCCGGTGGACGTCGCCCAGCAGCGCGACCGGGTTGGCCACGTGCTCGAGGACGTGGCTGGCGATGACGAAGTCCTGCGACTGGTCGTCGATCGCACCCAGGCGGTCGGCATCGAGGTTGGAGACGATGTCCGGCTGCGGGAAGGCGGCGTCCTCGCCCAGCTCCCGGAACAGGGCCCGGTTCTCGGCCGGGAGCCAGCGGTCGACGTACCGCACCGCCACGCCGGGATAGGGAACAGGGAACGGGGCGTGGCCCGGACCGAGCTCCACTCCGGTCCCCGCCAAGTGCCGGGCGAGGAGCTCACGTTCGGCCTCTCGGGACCCTGGCACCGGGCCGGGCATCGCCGCACACTACCCCACGAGCGGCGGGCGAGGGCCTGCCCCTAGGGTGTCGGGGATGCGGCGCTGGGGCGGCCACGGCCTCGTGGTGGCGCCGGCGCTTGCCCTCCTCCACGTGGTCGTCGGCTTCCTTGCCCCGACCGCGGGGACCGGATCGGGGCTTCTGGCGCCGGTCCGCCTGGTCCTGGCTGCCGCGTCCAGCGTGGCCCTCGTCTTCGGCCCCGGGCTGGCGCTGTGGGCGGCCGCCCGATCGCGAGGTCGCTCGTTCCCCCTGGCGCTGCTCGCCGTGCCCGGCCCGGCGCTGCTGGCGGCCACCGGCCTCCTGTGCTGGTGGGCGGCGCCGGGGTGGGATCCCTCCGTGGTGGCCGCCGTCGTCCTCGTGCCGGCGCTCGCGGTGCTGCTGGGGTGCGCCGTGGCGCCGCCGCTGCGGGTGTCGCCCGGCGACCATGCCCGACGGGCCCTGGTGGTGGCCATGGTGGTGCTCGCCATCGGCGCCGCCAAGGGGACGTGGTCGCCGGGGCCCCCGGGGGAGCTGTACGGCGGCACGGTCTCGCGGACGCTGGAGGTGGGCCAGCGTTCGGACAGCAGGATCTCGTTCCACGTGGTGCAGCTGGTCGCCCACGGCACCTCGCCCTACAGCGACGTGGGCCGGGCCTACTTCCATCCGTGGTCCTTCTCCGACCGCGGACCGCTGGCCGGGCTGGTCACCGCCCCCCTCGTCCTGATCTCCGGTGCCTCGGTGCCGCAGACCATGCCCGACCAGCCCTGGTCGCCCTTCGACCGCGAGGGGTTCGCCGCCTACCGGCTGGCGATGTCGGCCCTGGCGGTCAGCTGCCTCACGGCGCTGTTCGGCCTGGTCGCGCGCCTGCGTGGCTCCCGCACCGGCCTCCTCGCCGTGCTGCTCGCCGCCCTCACGCCATTCGTCGTGCACGAGGTGTACTTCACCTGGCCCAAGCTCTTCGCCGCCGGCCTGGTGCTGGCTTCCGCCGTCCTGGTGCTCGAACGCCGCCCGGGGTTGGCCGGGTTGCTCGTCGGCGCCGCCTACCTGGTGCACCCCATGGCCCTTCTCAGCCTCCCCTCGCTGGGACTGCTCTGGGTGCTCGTCCGGTGGCCTCCGGTGTGGAGGGCGCCGCTGGCGCGCACCGTCGCCGGACTGGCGGCCATGGCCCTGGCGGTGGCGCTGTCCCTCGGGGCGTGGCGGGCGGTCAACGGCGACGAGTACCGGCAGGACGGCTTCGCTGGGTACGCCCTGAGCGCCGACGGCCAACGGCCCGGCGACCCTGGAGCCTGGGCGGCCGAGCGGGCCAGGTCGGTGCTCAACACCCTCGTGCCCCTGCACCTGGTCCTGGTGGACGGGGAGCACCGTGCCGTCAACTCGGTGGCCGGGCCGTCGCCCGGGGTCGTCCGGTTCTTCCTCCAGTACTGGACGGGCGTCCCGTTCGGGATGGGGCTGCTCGCCCTGCCGATCCTCGTGGCCCGCCTCGGAGCGGCGGCGCGGCGGTGGTCCTCCCTGTTCGCGGCGACCGCCGTGGTCCCGTTCCTCGTCTTCGCCGGGTACTGGGGGGCGGACCGCACCGGGCTGCTGCGCGAGGGGATGCACGTCTGGGTGCTCACGCTGGTGGCGTTGGCGGCGGCGGCCGTCGCCCGGCGCCACGGCGCCCCGGCTCCCGCCTCGCGGTTCGAGGCGGCCGCCTGGTCGCTGCGCGCCGTCGAGGTGGCCGCCATGATGGTGGTCCCCGCGGCGGTGGCCGGCGACGGCTTGTATCGCCGGGCCTTCCTTCGCACCGACCTGATGGCCCTGGCCGTCATGGCCGCCGGGACGTGGTGGCTGGCGCGGCAGTCCTATGCCTTGCTGCGGTCGCCGCCCGTAGCCGTGGCGTCTCCGCAGGCCGCCGACGAGCTGCGTGGGGTGCGGCCCGGCGGCGTGGGAGCCGTCAGCTCCTGATGCGGAACGGCCGGCGCCGGCACAGCTGGGGGCTGTAGAAGCGGTCGACGCAGTCGGCCGTCCGCCACCGGCCCTCGAACACGGCATCGTCGTCGGCGTGGTCGTGGACGCCCCGGGTGCCGCCCTCCACGTGGCGCAGCTCGGCGTACGGCGTGTAGACGACGTCGTAGCCGGCCTGGCGCAGGCGCAGGCACAGGTCAACGTCGTTGAACGCCACCCGCAGCCGCTCGTCGTGGCCGCCGACGGCCCAGTAGGCCGACGGCCGCACCATGGCGCACGCGCCGGTGACGGCCGTGCAGTTGCGCACCACGTCGCCCAGGCCCCACCAGCCCCCGTGGTCGACGTTGCCGGCCATCCCGCCCGCGTACCCGGTGATGATGCCCTCGTGCTGGACGGCGCCCGACGGGTAGCGCAGCCGGGCGCCGGCGATGCCGACGCCGGGTCGCTGGGCGTGCTCGAGGAGCGCCTCGACCCAGTCCGGCGTGACCACCTCGGTGTCGTTGTTGAGGAGCACGACGAAGTCGCCGGTCGCCTCGGCGCACGCCAGGTTCATCATGCGCGCGTAGTTGAACCGGTGCGGGTAGTGCACGACCCGGCCGGGCACTGTGCCCAGGTAGGCCAGGGTCTCGGCGTCGGCCGTCTGGTTGTCGACCACGACCAGGTCGAGGTGGCGGTAGGTGGACCGCTCGAGGACGCTCTCCACGCAACGCTGGAGGAGGTCGACCCGGTCGCGGGTGGGGACGACGACGGTCACCGCCGGTCGGCCCACGATGGTATAGCGCACCCGGTGGGTCGACGGGTGCAGGCCGTCGACCACCTCGCCGGCGATCCCCCGGCGAGCCAGGGCGTCGCTCAAGGCCCGGCGGCCGGCGTCCAGCGTCCACGGCTCGCCGCCGGCCGCTGCGGCGGTCGGCCCGGGGAGCGTGCGGCGGGTGTAGAGGGGCTCGGGGAGGTGGGCCACCTGCTCGGTGAGCTCGGCGGCCCGCAGCACCAGGTCGTGGTGGTGGCCGCCGTCGTAGCCCCGGCGCAGGCCGCCCAGCTTGTCGAGCAGGGCCCGGCGCACCACCAGGAGGTGGCCGACGTAGTCGCGCGACATGAGGTGGTCGGGGGACCAGTCGGGCTTGAAGAGCGGCTCCACCAGCCGTCCGTGCTGGTCGAGGGCGTCCTCGTCGGTGTAGAGCAGCTCGACGTCCGGGTCGGCCGCGGCGGCCAGCGCCACCTCGGCCAGGGCGTGGGGCGGCAGCAGGTCGTGGTGGTCGAGGAACGCCACGAGCTGCCCGGTGGCGTGCGCCAGGGCGGCGTTCGACGCGCCCGCCACGCCCTCGGTCGCCGGCAGGCGGACGACGCGCACCCGGGGGTCCGCGTGCCGGTGGCGGTCGAGCACGGCCGCCGTCTCGGGTCGCGTCGAGGCGTCGTCGCCGACGCACAGCTCCCAGCGCCCGTAGAGCTGCGCCCGCACGGAGGCGACGGCCTCGTCGAGCCACGCCGGGTCGCTGTTGAACACGGGCATCACGACGCTGACCACCGGGCCGTCCCCCAGCGCCTCCACCCGCCGGGCGACGGCGGCCAGGCGCTCGGGAGTGGGGCCGAACCGCTCCCGCCACCGCCGGTACTGCTCGTCGGGCCCCGCCAGGGGCTCGCCGGCCGACGGGGGAGTGGCCGTCCCGAGCCGGGGGACGCGCCTCGGGCGCAGGACAGGCACAGGGCCGTCGCCCTGAGCCACCGGCGCCTCGTGGAGGGGCGCCGCCCGGTCGGGGACGACGCCGACGTCGGCCAGGGCCCGTACCAGCGCCGCCCGAGCGGCGGCGCGCGAGCGGGCACCGAGGGCCACCTCCTCCAGGCGGCGGTGCGCCCCCTCCCACGC
>JBOGHR010000553.1:0-1853 GCA_050744905.1 Acidimicrobiales bacterium | reverse complement strand
GCGACGCCCTTGGGGCCTCCACCAGAGGGGCCGGGCCCCGACGCGTTGGCGCCGCCTCCCCCACCCTGGCCGCCGCCAGAGCCTCCTCCGCCGCCGGCGAGGCGCTGCAGGCCCTTGGCGTAGTAGGCGCCCTGCATGCCCGTCTGAGCGGCCCGCAGCGGGCCCCGGCTGATCCCCTGGGCGATGAGGGCCGCCTCGAGCACCGGAATGAGCTTGAGCACGACGAAGGGGGCGAAAGCGGCCAGCGACATCAGCGTCACCCCCACGATCACGCCCTGCACGGTCAGGCCCGCCTGGGTGCCGAGGTCGCCGTCCTGGGGCCCGCCGCCACCGAGGGCGGCGGCGCCGAGACCGAGGGCCAGGGCCACGACGAACTTGCTGACGATGAGGGAGATGCCGAGACGCAGGAAGCTGTGCCAGACGCCGCGCATCTGCGGCCACACCCGCACGGCCAGCCCCAGGGGCGCGGCGGCCAGCAACAGGTAGATCAGCGAGGCCCGGACGATCAGCTCGATGTAGAGCAGGATCGACGTGAGGATGAACAAGAACACGCCGAGGAAGCCGACGAAGCCCAGGGCCACGATCTGGGGCCCCTTGGTGAAGCCCACGAAGAACCGGGCCAGGCTCTCCGGAGCGGTGGCCAGGACGGCGGTGGACAAGGCATCGGTGATGCCCAGCACCGCTCCGGTGCCCACGAACAGCACCAGCATGCCGAACACCGAGATGGGCACCTCCAGCAGGGCGGAGCGCAGCATCATGGTCACGTCGCCCTGCAGCAGCCCCTGGATCACGGCGAAGAGCAGGAACAGCACCATCAGGACGCCGGCCGTGGTGCCGACCACGGCCAGGATGTCGCGGGCTCTCGGCCCGGCGAACCATCCGTTGTCCAGGTTCACCCCCGTCGACGTGCCCAGGTAGTGCACGAGCTCGTCGCTGACCTTCTTGGCCGCGTCGGCGAGCATCTCGGCGAACTTCGACATGAAGAACTCGAACGCCGACTTGGCGGCCCCGGAGGCCAGCCCGCCGAGGGCGTCGCCGATCGGGTTCAGCGGGTTGGGCAGGTCAGCCAGCAACAGGCTCATGGTCCTCCTCCTCGGCGCCGCGGCTGCTGCCGACGCGCCATCCGACCAATAGGGCTCCGGCGATGAGCTCGGCTCCCAGGGCCAGGACGACCCCCGGTGCTCGCAGCGAGGTGCGGCCGCCGCCGCCCAGGTCCTCCACCACGGTGATGCCCAGGGCCAGCGCGCCGGCACCGACCACCAGGGCCACCCCGACGCCGACGAAGGCCACCATGGCCACCAACGCCAGCGCGGCAGCGACCCGGCGACGCACGTTCACGCCACCGCCTCGAACCCGGACAGGCGGGAGTCCAGTTCGGCCGCCGTGGCCGGGCTCTGGCGGCCCGGATCGGGGCGGGGGCCGGCGGCGTCGCTCTCGGCCGCGATCCGCCAGTCGTCACGCTCCCACACCAGCTTGAAGCTCTGGGTGACCCACTCCTCGTAGGTGGGGATGCCCCGCCCGGCGACGACCCCGACGTACCAGACCTCGGCGCCGGCGGCGTCGGGTCCGGCCATGCGGATGCGCACGGCCAGGGGCGCCACCCGGTAGGTGATGGCCCCCACCGGCCACACCTTGCGCAGCGTGGCCAGCTTGGCCTGCATGGCCGCCACCAGCTCGGGGGCGGCCGCCGTCGACGCCATGGCCCGCTTCGCCGCCACCGCCGCGTCCTCGTCGACGGCCACCAGCAGCCCGTAGGCCTCGGCGAAGCCGGCCGCCGCGGCTTTGGCCCCGGCGGCGTCGTGCCGGTAGCCCATCGGCACGCCGGCTACGACGGTGGTCGCCCCGGCCGGGAC
>JBOGHR010000552.1:0-1919 GCA_050744905.1 Acidimicrobiales bacterium | reverse complement strand
CCCCGGGACACCGCCCGCCTCGACCTGCTCAACCTGCCCCGGCCGCCGGCCGCCGCCCCGTGGGCGTACGTCAAGGTGGCCGAGGGCTGCGACCGCCGGTGCGGGTTCTGCGCCATCCCCTCGTTCCGGGGCCGCCAGCGGTCGCGGTCGGTGGCGTCGGTGCTCGAGGAGGTCGACGCCCTCGGCGCCCGCGAGATCGTGCTCGTGGCCCAGGACCTCGCGTCCTACGGGAAGGACGACCCCTCGCTGGGCGCCGGCGCCATCGTCCCCCTGGTGCAGGCGGTGGCCGCCCGGGTCGAGCGGGTGCGCCTGCTGTACCTGTACCCCTCCGACCTCACCGACGCCCTGGTGGCGGCCATCGGCGCCACCGGCGTGCCCTACTTCGACCTGTCCCTCCAGCACGCCTCCCGCCCGCTGCTGCGGCGCATGCGGCGGTGGGGGGACGGCGAGCGCTTCCTGCGCCGCATCGCCACCATCCGCCAGCGGCTCCCCGACGCCGCGTTCCGGTCCAGCTTCATCGTCGGCTACCCCGGCGAGACCGAGGCCGACCACGACGAGCTGCTCCGCTTCCTCGACGAGGCCCAGATCGACTGGTGCGGGTTCTTCCCGTACTCGGCGGAGGACGGCACCCACGCCGCCGGCCTGGACGGCAGGGTGGAGGCGGCCGTCGTCGCCGAGCGGCTGGCCGAGGCGGGCGAGGTGCAGGACGCCATCACCGCGGCGCGGCGGCGGGCGCTGGTCGGGCACACCCTGGAGGTGCTCGTCGACCGCCCCGGGGTGGCCCGGAGCCATCGCGAGGCGCCCGAGATCGACGGGATCGTGCGGGTGCCCGAGGGCCTGGAGGTCGGGCGCACGGCCGAGGTCGTCGTGACCGCCGCCGTCGGCCCCGACCTCGAGGCGGAGGCGGCGTAGCCGGGTGGCCACCGTCCCCTTCGGCCCCAGCGCCCTGGCCACGCCGGCCAACGCCGTCACCATCGCCCGCGTCCTCGTCACGCCCGTCCTCCTGGCCCTGATCCTCGACGGCGGGGCGTCGTGGCCGGCCCTGGCGTTCTGGATCGTGCTGTCGGGGACCGACTGGGTCGACGGCTACCTGGCCCGGCGCCACGGCGTCACCCGCTCGGGCGCCTTCCTCGACCCGCTGGCCGACAAGTTCCTGGTCCTCGGCGCCATGTACGCCCTGGTGGCTGAGGGCCTGTTCTGGTGGGTGCCGGTCACCCTGGTGGCCGTGCGCGAGGTCGTCATCAGCCTGTACCGGACCTGGATGGGGCGGCGGGGCGTGTGCATCCCGGCCCGGTGGTGGGCCAAGGTGAAGACGGTGGTGCAGCAGGTGGCGGTGGCCCTGGCCCTGCTGCCCGTCACCACCGACGACGGGGTGGTCGCCTCCTCGGTGCTGTGGGCGAGCGTGGCGCTGGCCCTGGTGACCGGCGCCCAGTACCTGCTCGACGCCCGCAAGGTGATGGCGGCCGAGCAGGGCCATGCGGTGTGAGATCGTCGCCGTCGGCACCGAGCTGCTGCTCGGCCAGACGGTGGACACCAACTCGGCGTGGCTGGCCGAGCGGCTCGCCGCCCACGGCATCGACTGCCACTTCCACACCACCGTCGGCGACAACGTCGAGCGCATCGCCTCGGTCCTGCGCGCCGCCCTGGCCCGCAACGACGCCGTCGTCGTGTGCGGCGGGCTGGGGCCCACCCAGGACGACGTCACCCGCCAGGCCGTCGCCGAGGTGGCCGGCGTGCCCCTCGAGCGCGACGAGGAGGTGCTGGCCCGCATCCGGCGGATGTTCGAGGACCGGGGCCGGGAGATGGCGCCGAGCAACGCCCGCCAGGCCGACGTGCCCCGCGGTGCGGTCGTCATCCCCCAGACCCGGGGCACGGCGCCCGGGCTGGTCGTCGAGGTGGGCGGGCGGGCGCTCTACGCC
>JBOGHR010000551.1:0-4084 GCA_050744905.1 Acidimicrobiales bacterium | reverse complement strand
GTGCCGGGTCGCCGAGGGCGGTCGTGGCTGAGGCCGCCGGGGCCGTGCGCCCCGCCATCCCGGCGGACAACGACGCCCTCCTCGCCCTCAGCGCCGCCTGCCCCATGGAGGGCGACGTGGGCCTGTGCGTGGAGCGCGCCCCCGACTTCTTCACCCTGAACCGGCTGGAGGGCGACGACGTGGTGGTGGGCGTGGTGGACGGCCCGCACGGCACGCCGGTGGGCTGCATCGCCGTCGCCGAGCGGGCCGCGTACCTCCACGGCGAGCCGGCGCGGACGATGTACGTGGGCGACCTCAAGGTCCGTCCCGACCACCGGGGAACGGGGGCGGCCGACCGGTTGAGCGAGTGGGCGCGGGACCGCTGCCGCGCCCGGGGCGGCGACGACGTGCCGACCCTGGTCACCGTCCTGGCCGGCAACCGCGCCATGCAGCGGCGCCTGGCCGGCGTGCGCGGCCTTCCCCACCTGCACCGCTTCGCCACCGTCCGGTCGTACTCGGTGAGCCTGCTGTGGCGGCGCCGACCGCCCCGCGCCGACGTGCGGGTGGAGCCGGCCGGCGAGGGGGACCTGGAGGAGATGGCGGCCCTGTGGGCCCGGGTGGCCCCCGGCCGCCAGTTCGCGGCGGTGCACACCGCCGAGTCGCTGGCGGCGTGGATCGCGGCCGCCCCCGGGCTCGACCCGCCGTCGTACCTGGTCGCCCGGCGGCCGGGCGGCCGGTTGGCCGGCTTCCTCGCCCTGTGGGACCAGGAGTCGTTCAAGCAGCTCCGGGTGACGTCGTACTCGCACCGGCTGGCGGCGTTCCGGGCCGGGTTCAACGTGGTGGCCCCCGTCCTGGGCGCCGCCCGCCTGCCCCCGGCCGGCGGCCCCCTTCGGACCCTCACCGCCGTGCACGTCTGCGTGCCGGGGACCTCGCCCGAGGTCCTGCGGGCGCTGCTCGTCGCCGCCTACAACCAGCGGCGGGGGCGGGGCTGGTCGTTCTTCACCGTGGGCCTCGACGTCACCGACCCGTTGACCGCCGCCTGCCGGGGGCTGCTGGCCCAGCCCACCGACGTGTGGGCGTTCCAGGCGACGTCGGGGGCGGAGCGCAGCGGGCCGGCGCTCGACGACCGGCCGCTGCACCACGAGATCGCGCTGGTGTAGCGCCCCGGCCACGAGCGTTCGCCGCGTTCGCAGCGGCAAGGTCCGTGGCCGCGCTCGCCGCCGCAGGCGGCCCACTGCGGCGGCGGCGCGAGCTCCGCTCGCCCGCCGGAGCACGATCCGACTCGACCGAACGGAGTGAGCGAAGCGAGCGAACGAGGTCGAAGCAGTGGCCCCGCCGGCCCCACCGGCCCCACGTGGTCAGGGGTCGTCGCCGGCGGCCACGGGAAGCCCGGCCAGGCGCCACTCGGGCATCCCGTCGGCCAGGCGCCGGGCCCGGAAGCCCCGGGCCCGCAGGCGCGCCACCGCCTCGGGCGCCAGCACGCAGTAGGGCCCCCGGCAGTAGGCCACCACCTCGGTCCGCTTGCGCAGGGCTCGCATGTGGCGGTCCAGCTCGCCGAGGGGGACCGACACCGCCCCCGGGATGTGGCCCTGGGCGTACTCGTCGGCCGGGCGCACGTCGATGAGGGCGACCTGGTTGCGCCGCACCCGCTCCAGCAGCTCCGCCCGCGACACCGGCTCGAGGTCGTCGCGGGCATCGAAGTAGTCGCGCACGACGTCGTTGACCTCGGCCAGCCGGGCCCGGGCCACGTCCCGCAGAGCGACCACGAACCGGGGGACGTCGTCGCTCGCCGCCCGGTAGAGGACCCGCGTCCCGTCCTTGCGGCTCTCCACCAGGCGCGCCCCCCGCAGGACCTGGAGCTGGGCCGACGTGTTGGCGACCGCCATCCCGGTGGCGGCGGCCAGCGACTCGACGCTCCGCTCCCCCTGGGCGAGCAGCTCCAGCAGCTCGATGCGCTTGGGGTGGGCGACGGCCTTCCCGACCCGGGCGAACTGCTCGTACAGCGCGTCCTTGGCCTGCCTTCCGTCCACCTTTCCTCCCAATATTCAAATGATCCTTTGATTCTTTGCCCATGCCAGTGTACCCTCGGAGCAGCCCCTGAGCGAAGGAGGCCGCAGATGCCCAACATCGTCACCCTCGTCGACGAGGGCCTCGGCAACGCGTCGTACCTGGTCGACCTGGGCGACCGCCGCGCCCTGGTCGTCGACCCCACCCGCGACCCGGCCGGGTACCTGGCGGCCGCCGGTCGCCGGGGCCTCGACGTGGCGTACTCGGCGGACACCCACCTCCACGCCGACTTCGTCTCCGGCGGTCGTGAGCTGGCCGCCCTGGGCGCCACGGTGCTGGCCCCGGCCGCCGCCGGGCTGGAGACGCCCCACCGGGGGATGGCTCACGGCGACGAGCTCGACCTGGGCGGGCTCCGCCTCCGGGCGCTCGCCACCCCCGGGCACACCCCCGAGCACCTGGCCTACCTCCTCCTCGACGGGCAGCGGCCGGTGGCCCTGTTCTCCGGTGGGTCGCTGCTCGTCGGCTCGGCCGCCCGCACCGACCTCATCAGCCCCGACCGCACCGAGGAGCTGGCCCGGTCCCTGTGGCGGTCGCTGCACGAGCGGGTGCTGACCCTGCCCGACGACCTGCCCGTGCTCCCCACCCACGGCGCCGGGTCGTTGTGCTCGACCGCCGCCGGCTCCGAGCGCGCCACCACCATCGGGCGCGAGCGGGCCGCCAACCCCCTCCTCGGCGCACCCGGCGAGGACGCCTTCGTCGAGCTCCTCCTGGCCGGGCTGGGCTCGTACCCCCCGTACTTCCTGCGCCTGCGGGAGGTGAACCGCCGAGGCCCGGTGGTCCACGGACCGGCGACGCCCGGCCTGCGCCCCCTGGGCCCGGCCGACGTGCGCCGCCGGGCCGGGGCGGGGGCCGTGGTGGTCGACGCCCGGCCCGTCGAGGCGTTCGCCGCCGGCCACGTGCCGGGGTCGCTGTCCATCCCCCTCCGGCCCGCCTTCGCCACCTGGCTGCGCTGGCTGGTGCCCGACGGGGCGCCCCTGGTGTTCGTGCTGGACGGCGCCCAGGACCGGGCCGACGTCGTCCGCCAGGCCCGCAAGGTCGGCTACGAGCGGCTGGACGGCGAGCTGGCCGGCGGCATGGCCGCCTGGCGGGCCGCCGGCCTGCCCGAGACCCGCACCGCCCTGGTCGCGCCCGACGAGCTCGGGAGCCGGCGGGTGCTCGACGTCCGCCAGGAGGCCGAGGTCGCCGCCGGCCGGATCCCCGGCGCCCGGCACGTGGAGCTGGGCCGGTTGAGCGCCGTCCCCGACCTGCCCGCCGGCGGCGTCGCCGTGGTCTGCGGGCACGGCGAGCGGGCCATGACCGGGGCCAGCGTGCTCGAGCGGCGGGGCGTCTCCGACGTGGCCGTGCTCGCCGGCGGGATGGAGGCGTGGGCCGGGCACGCCCGCTCGCTCGCCGGCGCGCGGTGAGGGTGCGGCGAGGGGTGCGGTGACGGCTGCGGCGCGGGACGATCCGCCGGTCGTCCCCGGGCTGCGGGCGAACGTCGGCCAGTTCTCGCTCCTCGTCGCCGTCAACGCCCTGGTCGGGGGGATGATCGGCCAGGAGCGGACGGTGCTGCCCCTCCTCGCCGAGCGCACCTTCGGGCTGGAGGCGTTCACCGCGGCGCTGACCTTCATCGTGGCCTTCGGCTCGGTGAAGGCCGTCACCAACCTCCTCGCCGGGACGCTCTCGGACCGCTACGGGCGCCGGCCGGTGCTGGTGGCCGGTTGGCTGGTGGGCCTTCCCGTCCCCCTGCTGCTGATCTGGGCGCCGTCGTGGTCCTGGGTCGTGGTGGCCAACGTGCTGCTCGGGGTGAACCAGGGGCTCACCTGGTCGACCACCGTGATCATGAAGATCGACCTCGCCGGCCCGCACCGGCGGGGCCTGGCCATGGGCCTCAACGAGGCGGCCGGCTACGGCGCGGTGGCGGCCACCGCCCTGGCCACCGGGTGGATCGCCGAGCGGTGGGGCCTGCGGCCGGGGCCGTTCCTGCTGGGCCTGGCCTACGCCGGGCTGGGCCTGGGCCTGTCGGCCCTGGCCGTGCGGGAGACGCGCGGCCACGCCC
>JBOGHR010000550.1:0-3087 GCA_050744905.1 Acidimicrobiales bacterium | reverse complement strand
TCGGCGACGAGCAGGAGCCAGCGGCACATGGCCGCCGACAGGTGGGCCGACAGCCGGCAGATCTCGTCCTCCAGCTCGCCCAGCGGCACCGACCCATCGACCACCGACGACCCGCTCATGGCGCCCTCCATCTCTCGGATCCCGGGCACCAGCATATCGAACAGGCGTTCCCTCCGCCCGCCGCCGGACACGTACGATCGAGCGGCGTCGGGGCCATGCTGCCTTCTCCGCCCACCCGGGCCGTGCGCCCCGGGGTGACGACCAGCGCGCTGTCGGGGGTCGCAGCGCGCCGAGCCCGCCACCGGCAGGCCCGCCGCTGGGCCCAGGTCGGGGAGGCGGGTGGTGAGCGTCGGTGCGCTGTTGCGCGTCGCACACAGCCCCAAGCCCGCCACCTGCAGGCGCCCGCCGGCGGGCCCGGTCGGGGAGGCCGTCGGCCGCCGCCGGCGAGCCCATGGCGCGGCTGTGCATCGTCAACCCCCGCACCACCGTCGACGACGTCCGGCTGGTCCTCGACACCCTCTGAGCAGCCTTCACCCCACCCCCGCCGGACCGGGGCCGCGGCAGGGATCCTCAGTCTCGGGCCGGCAGGCGGTCCCGGGCCACCTTGCCGGTGGGCGTGCGGGGCAGGGCCGGAGCCAGGACCAGCTCCCGGGGGGCGGCGAAGGCCGGGCGGCGCTCCTTGACCCAGGCCCGCACGTCGGCCAGAGCCGGGGGCGAGCCCGGCTCGGCCGGCACCACCACGGCCACCACCCGCTGGCCCCACTCCGGGTCGTCGCGCCCGACCACGGCCACGTCGGCGATCCCCGGGTGAGACCGCAGCGCCTCCTCCACGTCGGCCGGCCACACGTTCTCCCCCCCGGTGACGATGAGGTCCGAGCGGCGGCCGTGCACGACCACCCGGCCGTCGGGGCCCACCTCCCCCAGGTCGCCGGTGGGCAGCCACCCTCCGGCGTCGCGGGGGTCGGTGCCGTCCCGATAGCAGCGCAGCAGCGTGGGACCCCGCACGAGCAGCTGGCCTGACCTGTCGGCCCGCACCTCCACGCCGTCGAGGGGCACGCCGTCGTACACCACCCCGCCGCCCGTCTCGGTCATGCCGTAGGTGCGCACGACGTTGGGCGCCCGCCCCCGCCCGTCGGCGGCGCCCCCGGCGAGCACCACCCGGAACCGCGACGTGTCGACCCGGTCGAGCAGGGTGGGGACGAGCGAGACGAGGGTGGCGTCGACGGCCGGGTCGAAGGCGGGGCGCACCGTGAGCGGCGTGGCCGTGAGCAGGGCCCGGACCACCACCCCGAGGCCGCCCACGTGCGACAGCGGCAGGCAGGCCAGCCACGAGTCGACGGCGGGGTCGACGGCCAGGCGCGCCGACACGGCCCGGGCGGCGGCGGCCAGCGCGTCGAAGGTGAGCACGACCCCCTTGGGGGCGCCGGTCGAGCCGCTGGTGGCCACCACGACGGCGTCGCCATCGTCCACCGGCCGGCCGGCGCCGAGCCGGGCGAGCACCGCGTCGCACGCCGGCGGAGGGAGGCGGGGGTCGATGGGGAGCACGGCGTCGCCCCGCTCCCACGCCGCCCGCAGCGCCCGCACGAAGCGCTCGGTGCCCTCCGCCGTGATGGCGACCAGCGAAGGCACGCCGGTAGGGTACCCAAGCGCTATGGCCCAGTCCCCCGGAGGCCCGCCGCCGGCGCTGCCGGCGTGGAAGCCGTCCGGTTCGTGGACCGACATCCGCTACGAGACGGCCGAGGGCATCGCCAAGATCACCATCAACCGGCCCGAGGTGCGCAATGCGTTCCGGCCCCAGACGGTGGCCGAGCTGTCGAGGGCGTTCACCCTGGCCCAGGACGACTCCGACGTCGGCGTGGTGGTCCTGACCGGTGAGGGCCCGCTGGCGTTCTGCTCGGGCGGCGACCAGAAGGTCCGGGGCGACGACGGCTACCTGGGTGACGACGACATGGCCCGCAAGGGGATCGGGCGCCTCAACGTGCTCGATCTCCAGGTGCAGATCCGCCGCTGTCCCAAGCCGGTCGTGGCCATGGTGGCCGGCTACGCCATCGGCGGCGGCCACGTGCTCCACGTGGTGTGCGACCTCACCATCGCCGCCGACAACGCCCGCTTCGGCCAGACCGGTCCCCGGGTGGGCTCGTTCGACGCCGGCTACGGCGCCGGCCTCCTGGCCCGGGTGGTGGGCCAGAAGAAGGCGCGGGAGATCTGGTTCCTCTGCCGCCAGTACGACGCCCGCCAGGCGCTCGAGATGGGGCTGGTCAACGCCGTCGTCCCCCTCGACCGGCTGGAGGAGGAGACGGTGGGTTGGTGCCGGGAGATGCTCCGCCTCTCGCCGCTGGCCCTGCGCGTGCTCAAGTCGGGGATGAACGCGGCCGACGACGGGCTCGCCGGCATCCAGCAGCTGGCGGGGGACGCCACCCTGCTGTTCTACATGGGCGACGAGGCCCGGGAGGGCCGCGACGCCTACGTCGAGAAGCGCCCCCCCGACTTCTCCCGGTTCCCGCGGCGGCCGTGAGCTCGCCGTGGGTGGCCGGGGCCCGGCCCCGCACCCTGCCCGCCGCCGTCGTCCCCGTCCTGGTGGGCACGGCGGTGGCGTTTACCCAGGGCGGGGTGGTCTGGTGGCGGGCGCTGCTCGCCCTCGTCGTGTCGGTGGCCATCCAGGTCGGCACCAACTACGCCAACGACTACTCCGACGGCGTGCGAGGCACCGACGACGTGCGGGTCGGACCGCCCCGCCTGGTGGCGTCGAAGCTGGCGGCGCCCCGGTCGGTGCTCCGGGCCGCCATCGCATCCTTCGCGGTGGCGGGGCTGGCGGGACTGGCCCTGGCCGCCGCGACGACGTGGTGGTTGCTGCTGGTGGGAGCGGCGTCGTTCGCCGCCGGCTGGCTCTACACCGGCGGACCCAAGCCCTACGGCTACTACGGCCTCGGCGAGCTGTTCGTGTTCGTGTTCTTCGGGCTCGTGGCCACGGCCGGTTCCACCTACGTGCAGACCGAGGAGGTGACCGGTCTGTCGCTGGCGGCCGCCGTTCCGGTCGGCTTCCGCGCCACCGCGCTGCTGGTGGTCAACAACCTGCGCGACATCCCG
>JBOGHR010000549.1:0-5307 GCA_050744905.1 Acidimicrobiales bacterium | reverse complement strand
CCCCGTGAGGGGCGGCGCCGGTTGGCGGGCGCTGGCCGCGGTGGTCGTCGTGGGCAGCGGGTGCGCACCCGGCATCGAGCGCGAGAGCGAGCTTCCGGCCAGCCCTCCCGAGGTCGTGGTCACCCTGACCGAGTACCGCTTCGAGCTGTCGCAAGACGTACCGGCGGGGCGGGTGGTGTTCCGCCTGCGCAACGCCGGCGAGGCGCCCCACCGTCCCGCCCTCCTGCCCCTGGGCGAGGAGTTGCCCCCGCTCGAACAGCAGCTGCGGGGCCAGGAGCGCTCCATCGTCAACCCTTACGCCGGCACCCGCACCCGGGTCCCGGGGGCCACCGGGTCCTTCGCCGTGGACCTGGTGCCCGGCACCCGCTACGGGTTGATCTGCTTCCTGCGCGACGAGGACGGATCGTCGCACGCCCTCAAGGGCATGCACCACGAGTTCCGCACCCCGCCCACCCCCGGCTGAGGGCCATCCCGGTGGGCTCAGCCGCCCGGTGGCTCCAGCGCTTGGTTCAGGGCAGCGGGGCGAGGCTGCGGCTGAGCGGGTCCACGCCGGCGAAGGTGAGGAAGTCCGCCATGCGGAAGTCGCCGCTCCCACCGCGGCTCGGCAGGGTGGGCGCCCAGGCGGGGTCGACCGAGAGGTAGGAGCCGGGGTCGGTCTCGAGCAGACCGATGATCACCTCGCCGACGATGCGGCCGCCCACCGGTCCGAGATGGAGGCCGTCGGTGGCGACCTCGGCCTCGCGCAGCACGTAGTACCACAGCGGCGTGCTGGTGCGAAGGCCGAGGCCGAGGCTGGCCAGCTCCGAGAGGTCGGCCTTGGTGAGCGCCGGCAGTCCCATGCGCTGGGCGATGCGCTGGCCCGAGGGGAGGCCCCAGGTGATGTGGCGCAGCAGCGTGCGCCGAGCGAGCGAGGTGGGGCCGAGGTCCCCGCCCGGCGGGGTGCGGATGGTGGCGGGGGGAAGGTTGAACAGCGGGGTGGAGATCTTGGTGTCGATCCGCTTGTTCTGGCCCACCCGCCCATCGCCGAAGTCGAAGAACCCGTTCCAGTCGATGAACCGCCGCGGCGCCCGGGTGCCTCCCGACAGGTCGTTGGGATCCGGCTTGCCGATCTCGGCGGGATCGAAGATCAAGGCGATGAACGGGAGGCCGTCGTCGCCGGTGGCGTTAGCAGGGTAGGAGGGCCGGATCATGCTGTGGCCGAACCGGTAGGCGGCGCCCTGGAACTCGACGGGGATGAACGCGGTCGTGGGACGGTAGTGCTTCCGTCCCCGGGTGAGGATCTTGTCGGTGAGCTTGTGGCCGATGAACAGAGGCAGGAACTCGTGGAGGACCATCCACTGGTAGTGCCAAGTGGTGAGGCGACGGGCCGCCGCGAACACCTCGAGGGAGCCGGAGATGCCCTGGGAGCGCACCAGGTCCACGGCGTTGTTGTGGAACATGAGGAACGCGGCGTGCAGCGCCGAGATCACCAGGTTCTCGTCGTTGCGGGGATCGGCGATGATCGCCGAGTGGTCGGAGCTCCGAGGCAGGTCCTCGAAGCGCCCGCCGCTCTCCACCTTGAACTTCACCCCGTCGGCGTTGTCGCAGAGATGCGGGCTGGCCACGGGGCCGCCGCCGTAGACGGCGTCGAGGTCGAACGCCGGCGTGCGCACGTTGGTGACCGTCTTGGGCGCCGTGGGGGTGGCGAGGCGCGAGCTGGCGTCGAAGGTGACGTCGTGGTCCATGAACTGGCCCATGAACGTGGTGCCCGTGGTGTGGGTGGGGTTGTTGCGGTTCACCATGTTGAGCGTCGGGTCGGCGATGAGGGCGACCGGGCCCCGGTCGAGGGCATCCGCAGCGTCGAGGATGCCGCCCGGCTTGCCCAGCTCCTTCAGCGCGGCGCGCAGCTCCTGGCTGTTCTCGGCGAAGGGCGGCTCGCCGGGGAACATGCGCCCGAAGGTGGTGGAGCTGGTGTCGGTGGTGGTCGCCGCCGCGCCGGCTTCCTCCTCCGCGCCGGCGTGGCCGGGGCGGAGGATCACCGCCCCCGCAACGCCGCCTCCGAGAGTCTTCAGGAACGAGCGGCGAGTCTGGCTGGTACCCGTCACCACTTCCGCCACTTGAGGCCGTTCCAGGTCCAGGTGGCGTCACTCAGCTCGCCTCCGAAGAGTTTGCCGCCGAACATCACCGCCTTCTGACTTGGGCCGTGGTAGTCCATGGCGGCCTGAGTGATTCGTCCCGGGGACGTGGCGGTCTCGACCGCGCTCCACGTCCTCGTGACGCCGTCCCACAGCCACGTGTCGGTCGGGTAGTGGTTTGCTCCAGGGCTGAACCCGCCGTAGAGCACGACCTTCTTGCGAGCCTTGTCGTAGGTCATGATGGCCTCGCTCCGGGCGCTGGGGCTGACGGGGGGGGTGACTTCCGTCCACGTGCGAGCCGCCCCGTCCCAGATCCAGGTGTCGTTCGACTCGCCCCCGCATGTCGAGACCCGCTCGCCCAGCACAACACCCCCGAACAGCACCACCGTCCCGGTGGCGCCGTCGTAGGCCATCGCCGCGTCGTAGCGAGGAGGTGGGCTGGTGGCCGGCGACGCGTGCGTCCAGGCGCCGGCGTCCCCCTCCCAAACCCAGGTGTCGCCCAGGGAGGGGGTGCACACGCTGAGTACGTTGCGGTCGAAGCCGCCGAAGAGCACCACGTTGCCGTTGGCCTTGTCCGCAGCCATCACGGCCGCCCTGCGGGCCGACGGGCTCGCCGCCGGCGAACGCTCGGACCACGTGCCGACCGATCCATCCCACGACCAGGTGTCGGCCCGGTTCAGGTTGCCAGAGGGGTCGGCCGAGCCACCCTGACCGCCGAACAGCACGACGCCCTTGGTGTCGGGGTCCGATGCCATCATGGCGTCGTGGCGCGCCGGGGGGCGGCTCGCCGGCTTGCGCTTCTGCCACCCGGCGCCGTTCCAGGCCCACGTGTCGTTCCTGGCCGCTCCGTCACGAATGCCGCCGAACAGCAGGGAGGCACTGCTGGACGCGTCGTACGCCATCGATGCCCATGCCCGGGGTGGAGGCGCCACGATGGCCGCCCGAGCGTCCGGGATTCCCGAGGGCAGGACGGAAATGGCGGCCGCCAGCGCCACCAGCCCGGCCCGGGTGCGACGGGCGCACCGCGGGCGCGCCGAACGACAAGTCATGTGTGCCTCCCTGCTCCGCCGTGCGCTCGCGCTACGCCGGGTAGATGGTGAAGAGACGATCGGCGATCTCACCGCTCCCGCCTGTGTGCGGAGCGGTGGTGGCGCACACCCAGTTGGGGCCGTACTCCCACTCGTCGCCCTGCTCGCCCGGCGGCAGGCTCACGCTTGTGACGGTGGCGTCGCCGTTGCCGTCGGTGGTGACATCGAAAAGGTGCGTCCGGGCGCTGGTGACCGCCTGCCGGCAGTCCGTGCCCGCTTCGTTGGCCACCTCCGTCTTCAGCCACCAAACGTGCACTGAGGTGCTCGCCGAGAACCCGTGCAGGTTCACGGTCACGACCCGGGGACCCATGCGCTCGCCGTCGCTCAACGGACCAGCGCAGACCTGCCCGGGATTGGGGTCGCAGATGGCGAACACGGCCGAGCCGCATCCGGAGTTGCTGCAACTGGTGGTGGTGACCTGGGGGTGGCCCGTATGGGCGCCAGCCCCCGTCGGCACCAGGGTCACAGCCATCATGGCGATGCAACCGACGAAGGCGGCGCGCGCCGAACGACCCATGCGAATGCTCATTCCTCACCCCTCGGAAGAAGGCGGACCGGTCGTCCGCGTCCAACTAGGTGTAGCACGGTGCCTAGTCCTAAATCAAGGTACTTTGTAAGTAGGCCCGACATTGTTTCGGGGGACTTTCATCGACCAGCGGCTCCGGCCCTACAGGATGACGATCGGGGCCTGGTTGCCCCAGTGGACAGTGGAGTCAGAGACGCAGACCGCCGATTCGTCGGACGGGCCGTTCGCCACCAGCGGAGCGGGCAGCGAGAACGTCTTGGGACCGCCGTTTCCGTAGCGGTCGACGAAGATGGTTCCGAGGTTGACCACCGCACCCTCGACCCGCATGCAGCCGAGAACGGCCCCTAGGTCCTTCGACATGGCCGGGCCGTTGACGAAGTTGACGCTATACCTGCCCTTGGACAGTGTGCTGCCGCCGCACCTGGCCGGCGCTGGACGCACCGTCACGGTCAGGCTCCCACCGGAGGAGGCGGAGGCCGAGCCGGACGGGTAGCCGCCGCACCAGGTGTTGAAACCGCCGTCGCCGATGGCGACCACCGACGTGGTCGCGGCGTCTCCGCTCACCTTCAACTTGCCCCGGAATCGCTCGCTGGCGAAGGCTCCCGTTGCGGGAGCGAGAACCAGCGCGAGGACGACCGGGACAGCCACGAGGTGCCCGACGATGGCTCGACCGGCCTCGTTCCGGCGCCGGAAAGCCATTCCCGATCTGCTCCCCGCAACGGCTCGAACCGGACCACGTCGAGAGTCGGAGATGGTTGGGAGCCAGGGAAAGACAGCCATCGACGGCCTCCGTCGCAGTAGATCAAGCGGGATAGATCGTGAACAGGGATTGGTTCCAGGCTGCGGTGAGCCCTCCCTCGGCCGCGGTCGTCCCGCAGAGCCAGTTCGGCCCATAGTCCCAGTCGTCGCCGTGCGTCGCCGGCGGCAAGCTGACGCTTGCCGTCGCCTCGCCGTTGGCATCCGTCAGAACGTCGACCATGGACGTCCGGACCGTGCTCGTCTCCCTCGTACAGTCGACGCGCTCTCCGCTTGCCGGCTCGGTCCCCAGCCACCAGATGTGGACGGTCGTGTTCCCCGGCCACGCGTGAAGCGCGACGGTTACGACGCGTGGGCCCATCCGCTCGCCGTCAGACAGGGGCCCAGTGCAAGGCTGTCCGGGATCGGGCTCGCAGATGGCGAACACGGCCGAGCCGCAGCCAGAGTCACTGCAGCTGCTCGTGTTGATCGCCGGGTGGTGTCCCGGGCGATGCCCGAGGACCGGGACGGTATGAGGCTCCGAGGTGTCTCGCGGGTCTCGGGCCGCCGACGCAGGCCCCGGCGGCAGCAGCACGCCAAGTGTGGCGACCACGATGACGACCGACTGAATCCTGCGCGGCACGTTCTCTCCAGTTCGCTCGTCCCGGGCACGCCCTCAGCCGGGGCCCCCAGGGTTCAGCCAATAGTCTCACCCCTGTTCTCGTGGCGCGAGAGTTTTGTAGCAACGGGTTACAGCTATCGGCCGAGAGGTTCAGGTGCTGCGCGTCGACCGCCGCCTGCGCACGGCGTGCAGGCCCGTCGCTCCCGTGGCACCGGCCACGGC
>JBOGHR010000548.1:0-3469 GCA_050744905.1 Acidimicrobiales bacterium | reverse complement strand
CCTGTGGCCTCGGCGGCGATCTCGAGGCCGACGGTCCCCTGGCCGGCGATCACCAGCGGGTCGTCGAACGGCGGCACGAGGACCGCGCCGGTGGCGGCCGCGTGCGACCGGGCCGCCTCGAGGCAGTCGTCCACCGACTCTCCGGTGAGGCGCACGTCGGCGCCGTAGCCGCGGGTGGCGTCCACCTTGGGCAGGGCTGCGGTGGCGGGCATGAACACGGTGGCCCGCCGCCCGGTGAGGGACGCGGCCAGGGCCACGCCCTGGGCGTGGTTGCCGGCCGAGCCGGCCACCACTTCGCGGGACGCGGCGTCGAGCCCGGCCAGGAAGTTGTACGCCCCGCGGATCTTGAACGAACCGGTGCGCTGGCGGTACTCGGGCTTGAGCAGCACCGTGCGGCCGGCCAGCCGGGAAAGCGAGCTGGAGGGCACCACCGGGGTGGGCCGGACGACGGCGGCGATCCGGCGTGCCGCCGCCTCCACCTCCGCTCGGCCGACCACCGCCGGAGGCTAGGTGAGGGGCGCCGGACCGGCCGCCGGTTGGCTACCGGGCCCGCGGCGCCCTATCCTTGGACGTTCGCCCGTGCGGCGGCCGACCACCCGATCCCTGCCGATCCAGAGGCGCCCAGTTGCGTACGTTCTCCCCCAAGCCCTCCGACATCCAGCGCGCCTGGCACGTCGTCGACGCCGACGGGCTGGTGCTCGGCCGCCTGGCCACCGAGGTCGCCAGCCTGCTGCGGGGCAAGCACAAGCCCATCTTCGCCCCCCACGTGGACACCGGCGACCACGTCGTCGTGGTCAACGCCGCCAAGGTCCAGCTCACCTCGGGCAAGGCCGCCACCAAGCAGGTGCACCGCCACACCGGCTACCCGGGCGGCCTGCGCACCCGCAGCGTGCAGGACGTGCTCGCCACCCGGCCCGAGGAGGTCATCCGCCGGGCGGTGAAGGGGATGCTCCCCAAGGGCCCGCTGGGGCGGTCGATGCTGCGCAAGCTCAAGGTCCACGCCGGTCCCACCCACCCCCACGCCGCCCAGCGGCCGCAGCCCGTCGAGCTGGCCTCGGCCCGGCGCGCCGTGCGGGGCGAGAGCTAGGAACCCCGATGCCCAAGCCCCTCATCCAGTCCACCGGCCGCCGCAAGCGGGCCGTCGCCCGGGTCCGGGTCCGCGCCGGCTCGGGGGCGGTCACCATCAACCGGCGGCCGGTCGAGCAGTACTTCCCGTCGGCCACCCAGGTCACCCTGGCCACCGAGCCGCTGCGGGTCACCAACACCGCCGACGTCTACGACGTGGACGCCACCATCGACGGCGGCGGGGTGTCGGGCCAGGCCGGCGCCCTCCGCCTCGGCATCGCCCGGGCGCTCGCCGACCTCGACCCCGAGCAGCGCCCGTCGCTCAAGAAGGCCGGTTTCCTCACCCGCGACGCCCGGGAGAAGGAGAGCAAGAAGTACGGCCTCAAGAAGGCCCGCAAGGCGCCGCAGTACTCCAAGCGCTGATCGTTCGTTGCCGCTCGAGTTCGGCACCGACGGCATCCGCGGGCTGGCCAACCACGAGCTGACCCCCGAGCTGGTGCTGGCCCTCGGCCGGGCCGCCGCCCGGGTGCTGGGCGGCCCCTTCTTGGTCGGCCGGGACACCCGCCGGTCGGGGCCCATGCTCCAGGCCGCCTTCTCGGCCGGGGCCGCGTCGGAGGGGGTGTCGGTCGTCGACCTGGGGGTCATCCCCACGCCGGGCGTGGCCTTCGCCTCGGCCGGCCGGCGGGCGCCGGGGGCGGTGGTGTCGGCCTCGCACAACCCGTTCCCCGACAACGGGGTGAAGCTGTTCGCGCCGGGCGGGCGCAAGCTCACCGGCGACGAGGAGTCGTCGCTGGAGGGCGAGCTGGCCCGCATCGCCGCCGCCGCCGGCCCCGGCGGGCGGCCGACGGGAGCGGCCGTCGGCACGCTGGAGTCCGATCCCGCCGCCCTGGACGCCTACGCCGCCCACCTGGAGCAGTCCATCGAGGGCCGGACCCTCGAGGACCTGTCCGTGGTGCTGGACTGCGGCCACGGCGCCGCGTCCACCGTGGCGCCCGCCGTGGTGCGGGCGGCGGGGGCGCGGGTCCGGGCCCTGGGCGACCGGCCGGACGGCACCAACGTGAACCAGGGGTGCGGGTCCACCGATCTGGCCGCCCTGCGGGCGGCAGTCGTCGAGCAGGGGGCCGACGCCGGCCTGGCCTTCGACGGCGACGCCGACCGGGTCCTGGCCGTGGACGGGACGGGCGCGGTGGTGGACGGCGACCACCTCATCGCCCTCTGCGCCCTGGACCTGCGCAGCCGCGGCCGGCTGAAGGGCGACACGGTGGTCGTGACGGTGATGACGAACCTGGGGTTCCGCCAGGCCATGGAGAAGGCCGGCATCGCCGTCCACGAGACCCCGGTGGGCGACCGTCACGTGCTGGAGGCGCTGGACGCCAACGGCTGGTCGCTGGGCGGCGAGCAGTCCGGCCACCTGATCTTCCGGGAGCTGGCCACCACCGGCGACGGCATCCTCACCGGGCTCCAGCTCCTGGACCTGCTGGCCCGCCGGGGCCGGCCCCTGGCCGAGCTGGCGGCCGAGGCCATGACCCGCCTGCCCCAGGTCATGCGCAACGTGCGCCTGGCCCGTCGCCGCGACGCCGCCTCGGTGGCGGCCGCCCTGGGCCCGGCGGTGGCGGCCGAGCAGGACCGCCTCGCCCCCGCCGGGCGGGTGCTGGTGCGGCCGAGCGGCACCGAGGCGCTGGTGCGGGTGATGGTGGAGGCGCCCACCGAGGCGCAGGCCGCGGAGGCCGTTGGCCGGCTGGCCGCCGAGGTGGAGCGCACCCTGGGGCGGTAGGCGCCCGCCGGTCACGGCACCTCCTCGCCGGCCGGCCGTGCGGCCCGCCGAGCCGCGAGCGACCCGACCGGCGGGGGGAGCGGAGGGCCGGGGTCGGGGGCGGTCGCCAGACGGTACGCTCTGCCCGGATGGGCGGGATGCGCCTAGGCGGAGCCGACGGATGAGGCCGTCGCCATGACCTGGTCGTGAGCCCCGCCGGGCCGACCTGGGGCCGAGGACTTCGCAGCCAGGAATGCCGCCGTCGTGACGCGGTACTGCTACTTCCCGATGGAGGATCGGATCGAGGTCGACGTGCAGCTGCGGAGCACCGGACTGCCCGGGAACGGACCCGCCCGGGCGCGGGCCGTCGCGTCCGTCGGGCTCGACCTCTCCACCTGCCGCCGCCGCGACGACCCGCCTCCCACGACCACCACGACGGCCGATCCGGCGGCCCCGCCCTCGCCGCCGCCGCCTCCGCCGCCTCCCGCCTTGCCTCGGGGCACCGAGCTGCGCTGCCGGGGCGCCGTCCTGCGCTTCATCGTCGCCCCCGACGGGAGGCTCCAGCTGGTGCCGCCGGGCCGGCTGGCCGACCTGCTCACCCCCCGCCTCATCGGATGACCCGGCGAGGCCGGCGGCGGGCCGGGACCGCAC
>JBOGHR010000547.1:0-1768 GCA_050744905.1 Acidimicrobiales bacterium | reverse complement strand
CCGCTGGATCGCGGCCGTGGTGGTCGTGGCCGCCCTGGGCTTCCTGCTCACCCGGGCGGTGGGCGAGGCCACCCTGTACTTCCGCACCGCCGACGAGGCGGTGGCCGAGCGGGCCACGCTGGGCGACCGCCGGTTCCGCATCGAGGGCCTGGTCGTGCCCGGCAGCGTGCGCAAGGGCGCCGACGGCGTGGACTTCGCCATCCGGGGCGAGCGGGGCGCGGTGGTCGAGGTCGTGCACGAGGGCAACGTCCCCGAGCTGTTCCAGCCCGACATCCCGGTGGTGATGGAGGGCCGCTTCGACGGCGAGCGCTACGTGAGCGACCGCATCCTGGTCAGGCACACCTCGGAGTACCGGGCCGAGAACCCCGAGCGGGTCGAGGACTACCGGAGCGCGGGGTGAGCGCCCTCCTCGGCCAGAGCGCCGTCCTGCTCGGCCTGCTGGCCTGCGTGGCCGGCGCCGCCACCACCGCCGTGGGGCTGGCCCGGGGGCGGCCCGACCTGCTGCGGCGGGGCCAGGCCCACGTGTGGGTGGTGCTGGCCGCCGCCGCCTTCGCCGTGGCCGTCATGGAGCGGGCCCTGATCGGCCACGACTTCTCCCTCCGCTACGTGGTGGACAACCACAGCCGGGCCACCCCGCTGCTGTACACCGTCGCCTCGCTGTGGGGCGCCCTGGAGGGGTCCATCCTGCTGTGGGCGTTCGTGCTGGCCGGCTGGCTGGCGGTGATGGCCCACCGCTTCCGGGACCGGGCGTCCGACCCGCTGGTGGGCTGGGCGACCCTCACCGGGCTGGTCGTGGCCGTGTTCTTCTTCGGGCTCATGCTGGGCCCCGCCAACCCGTTCGCCGAGGTGGCCGGGCGGGTCCCGGCCGACGGCGCCGGCCCCAACCCGCTGCTCCAGAACCACCCGCTCATGGCCTTCCACCCGCCGGTGCTCTACCTGGGCTACGTCGGCTTCACCATCCCCTTCGCCTTCGCCGTGGCCGCCCTGGCCACCGGGCGGCTGGGCGAGGGGTGGCTGGTCGAGACCCGCCGCTGGACCCTGGTGGCCTGGGGCTTCCTCACCGCCGGCATCGTGCTCGGTGCCTGGTGGTCCTACGAGGTGCTGGGCTGGGGCGGGTACTGGGCCTGGGACCCGGTGGAGAACGCGTCCTTCCTCCCCTGGCTCACCGGCACCGCCTACCTGCACTCGGTGATGGTCCAGGAGCGCCGGGGCCTGCTGCGGGTGTGGAACCTGTCGCTGCTCATCGCCACGTTCAGCCTCACCATCCTCGGCACCTTCCTCACCCGCTCGGGCGTGCTCGACTCGGTCCACGCCTTCACCGAGTCGCCCCTCGGCCCGGCCATCCTCGCCTTCTTCGCCCTGGTGGTGGCCGTCGGCGTGGGCCTCATCGCCTGGCGGGGCGACGCCCTGCGGGCGCCGGGCACGGTGGACTCGGCCCTGTCGCGCGAGGGCGCCTTCCTGGCCAACAACCTGCTGTTCGCCGCCTTCGCCTTCGTGGTCCTGCTGGGCACGGTGTTCCCCCTGCTGGCCGAGGCCCTCGAGGGCGAGCGCCTCTCGGTGGGGCGGCCCTACTTCGACCGCATGGTCACGCCGGTGGCCCTCGCCCTGCTGTTCCTCATGGCCGTGGCCCCTGCCCTGCCGTGGCGGAAGGCGTCGGGCGAGCTGCTGCGGGCCCGGCTCCAGGTCCCGGCCTGGGTGGCGGCCGGCGTGCTGGTGGCGTGCGTGGCGCTCGGCCTGCGGGGCCTGGCGCCGCTGCTGGCGTTCGCCC
>JBOGHR010000546.1:0-3071 GCA_050744905.1 Acidimicrobiales bacterium | reverse complement strand
GGGCGGCCTCGGCCGGGGCGGGGGCCGCCTGCCGGGCCGAGACGTCCCTCGCCCGGTCGAAGGCCTCCCGGGCCTCCTGGGCCTTCTGGGCGTAGGTGACCAGGTCGCCGGCGCGCAGGGCGGCGTCGGCCTCGCCGAAGGCCCGGGCGGCGGCGTCGAGGTGCTGGCGCACCTCCTGGGGCAGGTCGGCGGTGGGCTCCTCCCCCGGCTCGGGCTCCTCGCCGCCGATGGGCCCCTCCTCCAGGGTCTCAGGGGCGGCGCCGAACACGGCGACCAGGGCGTCCTGGAAGGTGTCGCGCACGGCGATGCGGTCGCCGAAGGCCACGATGACCTTCTTGAGCTCGGGCACCGCGTTGGCCCCCGTGGCCTGCACGTAGAGGGGGCGGATGTAGATGAGGGACTGCTCCACCGGGATGATGACGAGGTTGCCGAGGAGCACCTCCGATCCGGCCCGGCTCAGCAGGGTGATGAGCTGGGAGACCTCCGGCTCCTGGTTGATGCGGGCGTTGACGATGGCCGGGCCGTCGACCTGGCGGTCCCGGGGCATCACGAACACCTCCAGCTGGCCGTAGTCGTCCGGGTCGGCCTTGGCCACCATGAACGCCGACAGCTCGCGGCGGGAGTCGTCCTCGGAGAAGGGGACGAACGGCTGGAGGATCAGGAACTCGGTGCTGCGGGCGCCGGGCAGCTTCATCAGCAGGTAGTAGGGGTCCATGCGCCCCTCGCCGGCCGGCCGCGGCTGGGGCGCCCCGGCCGGCGGCGCGGTGGTGGCCGGAGCCGGGGCCCCCGAGCCCGGGTCCTGGGCCAGGGTCCAGCGGTCGGACTGCGAGTAGAACTCGGCCGGGTCGCCGATGTGGTAGCGCCCCCACATGTCGGTCTGCACGCGGAAGAGGTCCTCGGGGTAGCGGAAGTGGGCCCGAAGCGCGTCGGGCACCTCGTCGGCGTCGCGGAACAGCTCGGGGAAGGCCTTGGCGTAGGCAGCGGCGATGGGGTCGTCGGGGTCGACGCGGTAGAAGACGGGATCGCCGTCGTAGGCGTCGACGGCGACCTTGACGGAGTTGCGCACGTAGTTGAAGCGGTGGCTCAGCCCGCTGGCCTGGCTCACCCGCCCGCCGTCGTTCACCTCGGCGTACGGATAGCGGTCGCTGGTGGTGTAGGCGTCGATCAGCCACGTGATGCGGCCGTCGATGACAACCGGGTAGGGATCGGCGTCGTAGTGCAGGAACGGGGCGATGGCCTGCACCCGCTCCCGCACGTCGCGCAGGTACAGGATCCGCGACTCGGGCGTCATGAACCCGGAGATGGCCGGGTTGACGTCGGCGAAGCGGAGGGCGAACGCCACCCGGCGCACGATCGACCCGATGCCCACCCCCCCCTTGCCGTCGTAGCGGTTGGTGACCGCGGTGCCGTCCTCGCGCAGGTAGTCGATCTCGTCGCGGCCGCTGTTGACGATGGCGTAGCCGCCGATGGCCTCCCCGTGGTAGAGCCGGGGCTCGGTGATCGGGGGCTCGCCCTGGGGCGGGATGTTCTTGACCAGGAAGTCGGGCTGGCCGTCGGCCGTCACCGCGTTGGCGGGCGACAACACGGCGCCGTAGCCGTGGGTGAAGGCCAGGTGCCGGTTCTCCCAGGTGTCCGACGGCAGGCTGTCGGGGCTCAGCTCTCGGGCCGACAGCAGGATCTGGGTCTTCGCGTCCTGCACCGCGTAGCGGTCGACGTCCACGTCGGTGAACCGGTAGAAGGTCCGGACCTCCTGGAGCCGCTGGTACGTGCGCCGCAGCACCTGGGGGTCCCACAGCCGGACGTTGCGGATCGTCTCGGCGTTGCCCACCAGCGCCTCGGCCTCCAGGCCCTCGTCGTAGGCGAAGTCGCGGACGGTCACGTCGTCGAGGCCCATGGCGGTGCGCGTCGCCGCGATGTTGCGCTCGATGAAGGGCGCCTCCTTGGTCGACTCGGCCGGCTCCACGCGGAAGCGCTGGATGACGGCCGGGTACACGGTGCCGGCCACCAGCGCCACCAGCGCCCACAGCCCCACGGCGATGGCCGGCAGCGTCCAGCGCTGCTGGCGGACGTTGTAGAGGAACAGCCCGGCGGTGAGCAGCGAGATCACGATGAGCAGCTCGATCGCCGGCAGCTTGGCGTTGACGTCGGTGTAGGTCGCCCCCTGCACCACGCCCCGCTCGGAGAGGGCCAGCTCGAAGCGGTCGAGGTAGTAGCCGGCCGCCTTCAGCAGGGCGACGGCGCCGAAGAGCACCGACAGGTGGGCCGTGGCCTGGGGGGTGACCCGCCGGCGCTGGACCTGGAAGCGCAGCCCGCCGTGGACGTAGTGGGCGCCGGCGGTGACCAGGGCGACGATGATCAGCGCGGCGAACAGCCAGTTGGCCACGAAGGCCAGGAACGGCAGCTGGAAGACGTAGAAGCCCACGTCGCGACCGAACAGGGGGTCGTCCACGCCGAACGAGACCGAGTTGCGGAACAGGATCCAGTCGTTCCACCGCCCGGCCACGCCCACGCCGAACAACAGCCCCATGACCACCGCCACGGCGCCGTGGACGAGGCGGGGCCGGCGCTCGATGACGAGCAGGAGCTGGCGCAGCCCCTCCTCCTCGGGGCCGGGCGGGCGCGCCGGCGGCGCCAGGCGGCGGGCGGCGGCCAGGTTCACCCACAGCAGGCCGGCGAACACGGCGCTGAACAGCAGGGCGAGGCCGACCTTGGACCACAGGACGCCGGCCCACACGCCGGTGAAGTCCAGCGAGTCGAACCACAGGTAGTCGGTGTAGAAGCGGGCCATGCCCCGGGCCGAGGTCAGGGCGATCGCCGCGAGGGTCACGGCCAGGATCAGCGCGGTGCGGGCCGGGAAGCGCGGGCGGCGGGCCACGCTTGGTCGGGGAACGGACATCGGCCCCCCGACCCTAATCACCCCGCCGCCGTACCGCGCGCGGCCGGCGGGCGGGCGATCCCGGGATGCGGCGCCGGGAGGGTTGCTGAGAAGATGGGCCCCCGTGCCCGGAACCCGGTCCTCCCGCCAGAAGCACCCCGGACCGGCCGCGCCGCGCCCCCGCCGGCTCGAGGCC
>JBOGHR010000545.1:0-3559 GCA_050744905.1 Acidimicrobiales bacterium | reverse complement strand
GCCCAGCGAGGTCAGGCGCAGCCGGACCCGGGCCAGCCCCAGGTCGCCGAGCAGGCCGGCGGCGAGGGCCACCACCTCCACGTCGAGGTCGGGGTCGGCGGGGCCCAGGGCCTCCACCCCGACCTGGTGGTGCTGGCGGTAGCGGCCGGCCTGGGGGCGCTCGTAGCGGAAGTGGGGCGCCACGTAGAACGCCTTGAACGGGGTGGGGGGCCGGTGCTGGACGAAGGCCCGCACCACCGACGCCGTTCCCTCGGGGCGCAGGGCCAGGCGCCGCCCGCCCTTGTCGTCGAAGTCGTACATCTCCTTGCGCACGACGTCGGTGCTCTCGCCCACCCGCCGGAACACGCCGACGTCCTCGAACAGGGGGCTCACCACCAGCCCGTACCCGGCGGCGTGGGCCGCCCGGGCGAAGCGGCCCACCAGGGCCTCGTAGCGCGCCGACGCCGGGGGCAGGACGTCGAACGTGCCCGGCGGGGCCTGGAACTGGGGCACCGGCCGAGGCTAGTGGCTCCCTCCGGGCCGCTCCCGCCCGCTCTGGCATCGGATCGGGACCCCACCGGTCCCGATCCGATACCAGAGCGTCGTGAGGGGGTCAGCCGCCCTTGCCGGGCAGGACGCGGTAGGCGTCGTAGACGCTGTCGATGCGCTTGACCGAGGCCATGAGGGAGTCGAGGTGGGCGGGGTCGGCCAGCTCGAAGTCGAAGCGCATGGTGCTGACCCGGTCGGCGCCCGTCTGCGACGAGCTGGCCAGGATGTTGACGTAGTGCTCGGACAGCGATCGGGTGACGTCGGCCAGCAGGCGCGAGCGGTCGAGGGCCTTGATCTCGATGGACGCCACGAAGGTGCCCCGCCGCCCGCGGTCCCACTCCACGTCGATCACCCGGTCGGCCTGGCCGGTCACCAGCGACAGCGCGTTGGCGCAGTCCGACCGGTGCACCGACACGCCCCGGCCCCGGGTCACGAAGCCCAGGATCTCGTCGCCCGGCACCGGGGTGCAGCACCGCGACAGGCGCACCATCACGTCGTCGAGGCCCTCCACGTGCACGCCCGCCGACTGGTCCCGGCGCTGGCGCCGGGGCTGGCGGACGGTGGCCGGAAGCTGCTCCTCGTGGTCGCCGCCCCGCAGCTCCCGGGCCAGGCGCTGGGCCACCGAGCGGGCCGACACGTGGCCTTCGCCGATGGCCGCGTGCAGGGCGTCGAGGTCGAGGTAGTTCATGGCCGCGGCGATGCTCACCAGCGCCGGCGACGACGCCACCTTCTGGACCGGCAGCCCCTCCTTGCGCAGGGCCTTGGTGAGCTCCTCCCGCCCGTTCTCGATGGCATCCTCCCGCCGCTCCCGGGAGAACCACTGGCGGATCTTGTTGCGGGCCCGGGGGGTGACGACGATCTTGAGCCAGTCCCGCGACGGGCCGGCCGAGGGCACCTTGGAGGTGAAGATCTCGACGGTGTCGCCGGAGTGCAGCTTGGAGTCGAGGGGCGACAGTCGCCCGTTGACCCGGGCGCCGATGCAGCGGTGGCCCACCTCGGTGTGGATGGCGTAGGCGAAGTCCACCGGAGTGGCGCCCACCGGCAGGGTGACCACCTTGCCCTTGGGCGTGAACACGAAGACCTCGTCCTGCTCCAGGTCGAGCTTGAGGTTCGTCAGGAACTCGGCGGGGTCGTCGGTCTCCCGCTGCCAGTCGACGATGCGGTTGAGCCAGGCGATGTCGGCCGGCGACGCCTTCTCCTTGTAGCCCCAGTGGGCGGCGATGCCGTACTCGGCCCTCTGGTGCATCTCCCACGTCCGGATCTGGACCTCCAGGGGCTTGCCCTGGGGCGCCACCACGGTGGTGTGCAGCGACTGGTAGAGGTTGAACTTCGGCATCGCGATGTAGTCCTTGAACCGCCCCTGCACCGGCTTCCAGGTGGCGTGGATGGTGCCCAGGGCGGCGTAGCAGTCCTTCACCGAGTCGACGAGGACCCGGATGCCCACCAGGTCGAAGATCTCGTCGAACTCCTTGCCCCGCACGATCATCTTCTCGTAGATGGACCACAGCGGCTTGGGCCGGCCGGTGACGTCGGCCTCGATGCGGTTCTCGGCCAGGCGGTTGCGCACCTCCTCCAGCACCTGGGTGAGGTAGATGTCCCGCTCCGGCGCCCGCTGGGCCACCATCTGCTCGATCTCGGCGTAGGGCTTGGGGTGGATGGTGGCGAAGGCCAGGTCCTCCAGCTGCCACTTGATGTCCTGGATCCCCAGGCGGTGGGCCAGCGGGGCGTAGATGTCCAGCGTCTCCTGGGCGGTGCGCCTCTGCTTGAACTCCGGCATGGCGGCGATGGTCCGCATGTTGTGGAGCCGGTCGGCCAGCTTGATGATGAGGACCCGCCAGTCCTTGGCCATGGCCACGAGCATCTTGCGCATGGAGGCGGCCTGCTGCGCCTCGCGGGAGTCGAAGCGCAGGCGGTCCAGCTTGGTGACCCCGTCGACGATGGCGGCCACCTCGGCGCCGAAGTCGCGGCCGACCTCCTCGAGGGTGACGGCGGTGTCCTCGACGGCGTCGTGGAGGAGGGCGGCGGCCACGGTGACGTCGTCCAGGCCCAGCTCGGCCACGATGGTCGCCACCGCCACCGGGTGGGAGATGTAGGCCTCCCCCGACTTGCGGACCTGGTCGACGTGGGCCCGGGCGGCGGCGTCGAAGGCCCGCTCCACCAACCCCAGGTCGGCCTTGGGGTGGCGCCGGCGGTAGGCGGCGACCAGCGGGGCCAGCTCGTCCGGCGCGTCGGGGAACTGCCGGCGCCACGAGAGCGTGCGAATGCGGTCGACGGCCACCGGTTACTCGTAGGTGAGCAGGGACACCACGTCGTGTCCCGCCAGCTTGGACCGTCCGCCCAGGAAGGCGAGCTCGATGACGAAGCCCAGGCCGGCGACCACGCCCCCCAGGCGCTCCACCAGCCGGACGGCGGCCGCCGCCGTCCCCCCCGTGGCCAGCACGTCGTCGACGACCAGCACCCGCTCGCCGGGCTCCACCCCGTCCCGGTGGATCTCCAGCAGGTCGGTGCCGTACTCGAGGACGTACTCCTCCTGCTCGACCTGCCACGGCAGCTTGCCCGCCTTGCGGCAGGGGACGAAGCCGGCCGAGAACCGGTACGCCACCGGCGCCCCGATGATGAAGCCCCGGGCCTCCACGGCCAGCACCTTGTCGATCGCCCGGCCGGCGAAGTGGGTGGAGATGGCGTCCACCACGCAGCGGAAGGCGTCGACGTCGGCCAGCAGCGGGGTGATGTCCTTGAACACCACGCCCGGCTGGGGGAAGTCGGGGATGTCGCGGATGTGGTCCTTCAGCCAACCGGCGTCGACGGCGAGGACCATCCCGCAATGCTACCGAGCTAGTGCGTCGACCTCATTCGTTCGCTTCGCTCACTCCATTCGGTCGAGTTGGATCGTGCTCCGGCGGGCGAGCGGAGCTCGCGCCGCCTCCGCCCTGTCCCTTCCCGGTGTCCGCAGCCGTAGAGGCCGCCTGCGGCGGCGAGTGCGGCCACGGACCTTGCCGCTGCGAACGCGGCGAAGGCTCGGGACCAGGAG
>JBOGHR010000544.1:0-4951 GCA_050744905.1 Acidimicrobiales bacterium | reverse complement strand
GGCGGGGGCGGCGGGGCCGGGGCCGGCCAAAGCAGCGCCAGCGCGGCGGCGATGGCGGCGACCTCCTCGGGCGAGGGCTCAGAGGGGGACGTTGCCATGCTTGCGCCGGGGGTGCTCCTCGCGCTTGGTGCGCAGCATGGCGAGGCTGCGGACCAGCACGCGACGGGTGTCGGCCGGGTCGATCACGTCGTCCACGTAGCCCCGCTCGGCGGCGATGTAGGGGCTGACGTAGCGCTCGGTGTACTCGGCGACCAGCTCCCGCTTGCGGGCCTCCCGGTCCTCGGCCTCGGCCAGCTCGCGCCGGTAGACGATCTCCACCGCGCCGTCCGGCCCCATGACGGCGAACTCGGCCGAGGGCCAGGCGTAGGCCAGGTCGCAGCCGATGGACTTGGAGTTCATGACCACGTAGGCCCCGCCGTAGGCCTTGCGGGTCACCACCGTGACCCGGGGCACGGTGGCCTCGCAGAAGGCGTAGAGCAGCTTGGCGCCGTGGCGGATGATGCCGCCGTACTCCTGGTCGGTGCCGGGCAGGAAGCCGGGCACGTCCACGAAGGTGACCAGGGGGACGTTGAAGGCGTCGCACGTGCGCACGAAGCGGGCCGCCTTCTCCGACGACTCGATGTCGAGCGCCCCGGCCAGGACCTGGGGCTGGTTGCCCACCACCCCCACCGGGTGGCCGTCGATGCGGGCGAAGCCGCACACCATGTTGCGCGCCCAGTGGGGGAAGTACTCCAGCAGCTCGCCGTCGTCGACGACGGCGGCCACCACCGCCTTCATGTCGTAGGGCCGGGTGGGGCTGGCGGGCACCACGCCGACCAGCTCGGGGGCGGCCCGGCCGGCGTCGTCGGTGGGCGCGACCGCGGGCGGCTCGTCCAGGTTGTTCGACGGGAGGAACGACAAGAGGTGGCGGACCGAGTCCAGGCACTCCTTCTCGTCGGCGGCCACGAAGGTGCACACGCCGGACTTGGTGGCGTGGGTCATGGCCCCGCCCAGCTCCTCGACGCTGACGTCCTCACCCGTCACCGCCCGCACCACGTCGGGCCCGGTGATGAACATGTGCGAGCTCTCCTGGACCATGAACACGAAGTCGGTCATGGCCGGGCTGTACACGGCGCCGCCGGCGCACGGGCCGAGCACCACGCTGACCTGGGGCACCACGCCGGACAGGGCGACGTTGCGGGCGAAGATCTTCCCGTACATGTCGAGGGCGACCACCCCCTCCTGGATCCGCGCCCCCGCCCCGTCGTTGAGGCCGATCACGGGGACCCCGACGGCGGCGGCCAGGTCCATGACCTTGTGGACCTTCTCCCCGAACACCTCGCCCAGCGAGCCGCCGAACACGGTGAAGTCCTGGCTGAACACGCACACCCGCCGGCCGTCGACCGTGCCGAAGCCGGTGACCACCCCGTCGGTGTACGGGCGGTTGTCCTCCATCCCCATCCCGGTGGCCCGGTGGCGGGCCAGCATGTCGAGCTCCTGGAAGGACCCCTCGTCGAGCAGGTACTCGACCCGCTCGCGAGCCGTCATCTTCCCGCGGGCGTGCTGGCGCTCCACCGCCCGCTCGGAGCCGGCGTGGAGCGCGTCCAGCTTGCGCTTGGCCAGCTCCGACCGTCGATCGTCCACCGGCGGGAAGGCTACCGGCGAGCGGCCGGCGCCGATGGGCGACACTGCGGGCGTGCCGGTCGAGCCGCCCGCCCACCCGTGGTCGTTCCCTCCGCCGCGCCCGGGCGACGACCTGGTGGCGGTGGGCGCCGACCTGGCCCCCGGCACCCTCCTGGTCGCCTACCGGTCGGGCCTGTTCCCCATGCCCCTCGACGCCCCCGGGGCGGGGGCGGTGCTGGGGTGGTGGTCGCCCGAGGAGCGGGGCGTGCTGCCCCTCGACGGCCTGCAGGTGAGCCGGTCTCTGGCCCGGTCGTGCGCCCGCTTCGAGACCCGCCTCGACACCGCCTTCGCCGACGTGGTGGAGGCGTGCGCCGACGCCCGCCGGCCCCACGGGTGGATCACCGCCGAGATCCGGGACGCCTACGTCGGGCTGCACCGCCTGGGGTGGGCCCACAGCCTGGAGGCGTGGACGCCCGAGGGGGAGCTGGCCGGCGGGCTGTACGGGGTGGCGGTGGGCGGCCTTTTCGCCGGCGAGTCGATGTTCCACCGCCGCACCGACGCGTCGAAGGTGGCGCTGGTGGCGCTGGTGCGGATGCTGCGGGAGGGAGGCGCCACCCTCCTCGACGTGCAGTGGCGCACCCCGCACCTGGCGTCGCTGGGCGCGGTGGCCGTCACCCGGGCCGAGTACCGCCGCCGCCTGCACGCGGCCCTCCAGCGGCCGCTGCCGGCGGTCTTCGGCGGCCCCTGAGGGTCTCGGTGGAGGCCGGGGCGGGCGGCGTCAGGCCCGGGCGGCGGCCAGGGTGGAGGCCCGGTCGGGGAGGGTGGTGGCGTTCAGGAGCCTGCAGGTGGCGGCGAAGCCGTCGGCCGGGCCCGTCCAGCGCAGGTCCCCCGCCGAGGCCAGCAGCGACCGGTCCACCCGGAGGGTGGCCAGGTCCCGGAACAGCAGGGCCCGGTCCCACTGCTCGGCCAGGGTGTTGGCCAGGGAGCGGGCGCCCCGCACGTCGAGGTCCCAGCGCTCGGCGATCCGGGGGACGTCCTCCAGGTGGGGGTAGCGGGCCAGCACGGCCGAGGCGGCCTTGGCGCCCCACCCGGGCAGGCCGGGGAAGCCGTCGGCCGAGTCGCCCACGAGGGCCAGCCAGTCGGGGATCGACGGCGGGCCGACGCCGTAGCGGGCCACCACGGCCGCCTCGTCGAGGACGACCCCCCTGCGCCGATCGAGCTGCACCACGCGATCGCCCACCACGCACTGGCCCAGGTCCTTGTCGGGCGTGCAGATGATCGCCTGGGTGACGGCCGGGTCCTCGGTCGCCACCGCGGCGGCCGAGGCCAGGGCGTCGTCGGCCTCCAGCTCCACCATCGCCCACACCCGCACGCCCATGGCCTCCAGCGAGTCCTCCAGGAGCCCGAACTGGGCCAGCAGGTCGGGGTCGACGCCGGAGCCGTCCTTGTAGCCGGGCCACAGGTCGTTGCGGAACGACTCGATGACGTGGTCGGTGGCGACGCCCACGTGGGTGGCCCCCTCCTCCAGCAGCGCCATCACCGAGTACAGGACGCCTCGGGTGGCGGCCGTGCGGGGCGAGCGGGCCCGCACGTCGGGGGGGGTGCCGAAGTGGTGGCGGAACAGCTCGTAGGTGCCGTCGACCAGGTGGACCCTCACCGCCCGACGTTACGCCGGCACCCGGCGACGGACGGCTCCCACGGACGGCGGTGCCGCCTCCCCCGCCGCCCTCGCCCTCCCGGCTCACCTCGGGCGGGCGGGGGACCCACGGCACCCCGTCGAGCTGCTGGACCTCGTGCGACCCATCAGCCGCGACGGGACGTCGGCCCGGTCCGACGGCCGACCGGTGAGGCCACGTGACGTCGGCGAGGCCGGGCGCTCGCGCCACGAAGGCGCGGAAGCCCCTCGTCGCTCGGTGATGCGAGCGGCACATCGGGATCGAGCGGGCACCTGAGCTCGCGGGTCAAGGTCAGGGCGTGCGGCCCCGGCCGTGAGGCGGACCGACGGGCGCCGGCGGCCGGCCCCCAGTGCCTACGGTCGGGGCCCCAGTCGCCGGAACCACTCCGCCAGCAGCGGGTCGACGTGGCCGTGGCGGCGGCCCACGGCCCGCAGCAGTCCTCGCTCGACGAGCACCCTGGCCGCCGAGCGGGCACTGCCCTGGGACAGGCGCAGCCGGGCGGCGGCGGCCCCGGTGAGGGGCTCGCCCCACGCCACCAGCCGGGCCACCCGGGCCTGGGCGTCGCTGAGGAAGCCGACCACGGCGCCGAACTCCTCCCGGCATCGCTCGAGGGCGACCTCCACGGCCGCCGCCAACTCGGGCAGGTCGATCTCCCCGCCGTCGTCGACGGCGCCCCAGGCCGCATCGGCCACCAGCATGGAGCGCTGGGGGTGGCCCTCGGTGACCCCCAGGTAGGCCGCCATGGCCTCGGCGGTCATGCGCCGCCCGGTGGTGGACAGGCGGTCCTCGACATAGGTGGCCAGCTCGTCGCCGTCGAAGGGGCCGAGGTGGACGCGCTCGGCCTGGCCGTAGAGGGGCCGGCTGCGGTCGGCGAAGAGCATCTCGGTCACCGACTGGTCCGAGCCGGCGAAGAGGTAGGAGACCCGGTCGGTGTGGTGCTGGATCTGGGAGCGGATGACGGCGTCGGACCGCTCCACCTCGGCAACGGCCTGGAACTCGTCGAGCACCACCAGCACCCGCCGCCCCAGACGCTCGGCCACCGCCCGGGGCACGTCGAGCACCGCCTCCAGGGCCCGGGCATCGGAGGCCGCCGGCGCACGCAGGTGCAGGCTGACCACCCCGCGGGCGACGTCGAGGCCGGACACGAACGGCAGCACGCGCGCCGCCGCCTTGGCCGCCGCCCCGGCCGGCAGCCTGGTCCAGGCATGGGCCATGCGCACGGCCATGTCATCGAGGGTCTGCACCCCCAGCAGGTCGACGATGACCACAGCCATGTCCCGGGTGGCCTCGGCGTCGGCGGCCAGGCGGCGCACGATGGTGGTCTTCCCGTAGCGCCGTGGGGCGGTGAGCAGCACGAACCGTCCGTGAGCGGCCCGGTCGGCCAACGTGGCGAGGATCTCGTGGCGCCCGACCACCTCGGCGGCCGGCGCCGGGCCCGACACCACGAACGGCGACGTCTGCCTTCCCATCCTGCTCCTGACGGCATAGCCTTTCTGCTGTTAGAAGCATAGCGGCGGTGCTCGGGGTCCGCGCCGATCCCCCGCCACCGAACCGCGGCCGAGGTCGGCCGGTGGCGGCCATCGGGGCCGGCCCGGTGCCGTAGGCGGCCACCACCAAGGCGACCAGCCATGGTCGTCGATGATGCTCGCACAGGGCATCGCCCAGGGCCCGGG